>JAZTWZ010000147.1:0-11565 GCA_045636165.1 Eubacteriales bacterium | reverse complement strand
TTCTCCATGTACGGAACTTCGTATCAGGAGAAAAAAGCTCTGTCATCTCAGCACTCGCATAACGCGTGTTAAGCGGAGATTCGTAAACATTTCTCATAAGGCTCCACCCTATCCTAAAATATTTTCAAGTGCAGCAAGCTTTACGCAGAGGCAAAGAAGCTTCGAAGCAATAGCAAGTTCCTCAACTGTCGGGTATGACGGAGCGATTCTGAGGTTTGCATCCTCGGGATCATTGCTGTACGGGAATGTAGCACCGCAACCCGTCATAACAACGCCTGCTTCTGCCATAAGCTTGTGAACGCGCTTAGCTGAACCGACAACAACATCAAGGCTGATGAAGTATCCGCCGTTGGGCTTTGTCCACTTTGCAATATCAAGACCTGAAAGCTCAGCATTGAGAGTATCAACAACCATATCGAACTTCGGAGCCATGATAGCTGCGTGCTTCTTCATGTGAGCCTTTATGCCGTCAAGATTCTTAAAGTATCTTACATGGCGGAGCTGGTTGATCTTATCCGGACCAATCATCTGATATGTAAGAACTTTCTTATTTGAAGCGATGTTAGCTTCGCTCATTGCCATAACTGCAACGCCGGCACCCGGGAATGTAATCTTTGAGGTTGAAGCGAAGATATAGCACATATCCTCTTTTCCTGCTTTTCTGCATTCATCAAGGATGTTGAGAAGCTTATCAGACTCATCGTAAAGGTCGTGTACGCAATAAGCGTTATCCCAGAAGATTCTGAAGTCTTCTGCTGCAGGATTAAGAGCAGCAAAAGCACGGACTACATCATCTGAATATGTAATGCCGCTCGGGTTGGAGTACTTCGGTACACACCAAATACCCTTTACGGATGCATCATTTTCAACATACTTCTTTACTTCTGCCATATCCGGACCGTTTTCATCCATAGCAATCGGAATCATCTTAATTCCGAAGCATTCGCAGATACCGAAGTGTCTGTCATATCCCGGAACCGGGCAAAGGAACTTAACTTCCGGGAGCTTGCACCACGGAATGCTTCCCATTACGCCGTGAGTAACTGAACGGGAAACCATATCGAACATCATTGTAAGGCTTGCATTCCCGCCTACAACAACTTCGGTTGTCTTTACGCCGAGCATTTCAGCAAAAAGAGCCTTCATTTCAGGGATGCCGTCCATTCCGCCGTAGTTTCTTACATCAGGTGAAACATCTGCAACATCTGAATTCTTTGAAAGAATTGTGAAGAGGTCTTCGCTCATATCGAGCTGATTCGGAGCGGGCTTACCTCTTGACATATCCAGCTTAAGACCCTGGGCAACATAATCAGCATACTCTTTTTCAAGAGAAGCCTTGAGGTTAAGTGCCTCGTCGCGAGAAAGGTTTTTGAATGAAATCTTTTCCATAATATATTCTCTCCTATAATAAATTTACAAAAGTTTGCCTGTGCATCTCGGGAACGGAAGAACATCGCGGATGTTGGAAATTCCCGTGAGGTACATAATAAGTCTCTCAAAACCGAGACCGTAACCTGCATGAGATACGCCACCAAAACGACGAAGGTTCAAGTACCAATCGTAATCTTCGCGGTTAAGACCCATCTCATCCATCTTAGCAGCAAGAACATCATAACGCTCTTCACGCTGGCTGCCGCCGATAAGCTCGCCGATACCTGGAACGAAAAGGTCCATAGCTGCAACGGTTTTACCGTCGTCATTCTGACGCATATAGAAAGCCTTGATTTCCTTCGGATAGTTGATGAGGAACATCGGCTTCTTCATAATCTCTTCTGTGAGGAAGCGCTCGTGCTCTGTCTGAAGGTCGCAACCGAAGAATACGGGATACTCAAACTTGTCTTTATGCTGTTCGAGAATTTTGATACCTTCTGCATATTCCATAACACCGAAATCTGAATTTACAACATGCTCAAGGCGTTCAATAAGACCCTTATCGACAAAGCTGATGAAGAAGTTCATTTCTTCCTTGCAGTTATCAAGGACATGGCGGATAACATACTTTACCATAGCTTCTGCAAGCTCCATATCATCGCTTAAGTCTGCAAAAGCAATTTCCGGCTCAATCATCCAGAACTCTGCAGCGTGACGCGCTGTATTTGAGTTTTCAGCACGGAAGGTCGGACCGAAGGTATATGTCTTTCCGAAAGCAAGAGCGAATGTTTCAGCTTCGAGCTGACCGGAAACCGTAAGGCTTGCTTCCCTGCCGAAGAAATCTTCGGAGTAATCTACCTTTCCGTCCTCTGTACGCGGCGGATTTTCCATATCAAGAGTAGTTATCTTGAACATCTCGCCTGCACCTTCACAGTCGCTGCCTGTGATAATCGGCGTATGTGCATATACAAAGCCGCGTTCGTTAAAGAACTTGTGAATTGCGTATGCAGCTTCGCTTCTTACGCGGAATACTGCAGAGAATGTGTTTGTTCTCGGGCGGAGATATGAGATTGTTCGTAGAAACTCGAGAGAATGTCTCTTCTTCTGAAGAGGATAATCGGGAGCAGATTCGCCCTCAACGGAAACTTCCGTAGCCTTTATCTCGAAGGGCTGCTTTGCATCCGGAGTAAGAATAAAGTTTCCGGTAACAACGACTGCACTTCCGACATTAAGGTGAACAAGCTCCGAAAAATTCGAAAGGCTGTCATCAATAACAATCTGGACACTTTTGAAATAGGAACCGTCATTAAGCTCGATAAAACCGAACACCTTTGAATCGCGAACTGTTCTTACCCAGCCGCCGACTGTTACGGTTTTTCCTGAAAAGGAATCAGGCGAGTTAAATAACTCCCTTACATTTGTAAGCTTCATTGATTTCAACTCCATTACATAAAACTACATACTATATATTTAAACACAAATCTGTCAAAAAGTCTATACAAAATTTAGTATAATTTTTTTAAATTTCCACAAATTGCACTTTAAATTGCGAATTTCAATCGCAATGTTAAGGAATACTTCTTATGTAGCTAAAAAAACAAAACAAGGAGTTGAAAAAAATGTTTGACAAACTCGCTCTTCTTCTCACCGTTATCGGTGCAATAAACTGGGGTTCAATCGGACTCTTCCAGTTTGATATTGTCGCTGCTATTTTCGGCGGTCAGGGTTCAATTATCAGTAGAATCATCTACACACTCGTCGGACTTGCAGGTATCTGGTGTATCTCCCTTTTCTTCAGAGACGAGGCAATTATGACAACACGCAAGCAGAGCGACCACATGTAATCTTGAGAGATTGCATACAAAAACTCCCACGATACGGAATGTATCGTGGGAGTTAAATTTTTAATTAAAGAGCTTTTACGATTTCTTCTGTATCCTTTGCAATCATAAGCTCTTCGTTTGTCGGGATAACAAAGATCTTTACCTTTGAGTTTGCACTTGAAACATCAGCTTCTTTGCCACGGACCTTATTCTTCTCAGCGTCAATTTCAACACCCATGTACTCAAGACCTGAGCAGATGTCCTTACGGAGATCAGTTGAGTTCTCACCGATACCTGCAGTAAATACGATAGCGTCAACGCCACCCATTGCAGTTGCATAAGCACCGATGAACTTCTTTACTTCGTAAATGAACTTATCAAGAGCAAGACGAGCGCGCTCGTTACCGTTTGCAGCAGCTTCATCAAGGTCACGGAAGTCAGAGCTTACGCCTGAAATACCGAGAACACCTGATTTCTTGTTGAGAATGTTGTTCATTTCCTTGATGTCGTAGCCGTAACGGTCCATAAGATACTCAAGGATAGTAGCATCAATATCACCTGAACGAGTACCCATAAGGAAGCCTGCGAGCGGGCCAAGACCCATACTTGTATCTACGCACTTACCGTCAACAACAGCAGAAAGGGATGAACCGTTTCCGAGGTGGCAGCAGATTACCTTGCTATGTTCGGGGTTGCCGAGCATATCGATTGCACGAGCTGAAACATAGCGGTGACTTGTGCCGTGGAAGCCGTAACGACGGACGCTGTCCTTTTCGTAGTATTCATACGGAATCGGATATATGTATGCTTTCGGCGGCATTGTCATGTGGAATGCTGTGTCGAAAACTGCAACCTGCGGTGTGTTCGGCATAACAGCCTGGCAGGCATGAATGCCCATAAGGTTTGCCGGGTTATGAAGCGGACCGAGCGGAATGCACTTCTCAACAGCCTTGATGCAAGCATCGTCAACAAGACAGCTCTTTGCAAACTCCATACCACCGTGGAGAACGCGGTGACCAACAGCTGCGATTTCGTCAGTTGAAGCGATAACGCCGTTTGTCGGGTCAACAAGGATATCAAGAACAGACTGAATTGCCTCTGCGTGTGTCGGCATAGCAATATCTGCCTTTACATCGTCGCGACCGGGAACCTTATGAGTAAGTCTGCCGTCAATGCCTATGCGTTCGCAAAGACCTTTTGCAAAAACTTCTCCGCCTTCAGACTCCATAAACTGATACTTGAGCGAGGAGCTTCCTGCGTTGATAACAAGAATTTTCATAGTATATCTGCCTCCGTAAATTAATTCTTTTTGACATCTTGAAAAAAGATGTTTTTACAGTTAAAATATAATTACTTACTGTCTTATGCAGACAGCGTAATATATTCTACATTAAATTGCAAATTTTTGCAAGCCTTTTTTGAATTTTAAGACAATGGGAAGTGAAAAAATGAACATTTGCGGTATTGTTTGCGAATATAACCCGTTTCACAACGGACATTTGTATCAGCTTAATCAAGCAAAAGCCTCCGGAGCGGATGCAATTGTCTGCGTAATGAGCGGGAACTTTGTACAGCGCGGCGACTTTGCTATTATGCAGAAAAGTGCGAGAGCTAAAGCGGCTGTTATGTGCGGTGCAGATGTCGTTATTGAGCTTCCCCTTCCTTATGCGCTTTCTTCTGCAGAACGCTTCGCCCACGGCGCTGTTTCGATTCTCGACAAACTTAAAGTCGTATCACATATCTCCTTCGGAGCAGAATGCGAGAATACCGATGAACTTACAGAGGTTGCAAAACTTCTTTCTTCAGGTGAGCTTGATACCGAAATTGCAGAGGAGTATTCAAAAGGAGTTTCTTATGCAACTGCACGAGAGAATGCGGTAAGAAAATTCAAACCCGAACTTTCAGACATACTGCAAAAGCCGAACAACATTCTTGCAGTTGAATACCTTAAAGCACTTTTGCGACTTAACTCAGACATTATTCCGATTGCGATAAAGCGTTGTGGCGCAGAACACGATGCTTCAATTGCCGAAAATGGATTTGCAGCCGCTTCTTACATCCGTGAGCTCATCCTATCAGATAAAGACATCAGTGACCTTCTTCCGAAAGAATCTTTTGAAATTTTCAAAGAAGAATGTTCCTGCGGTCACGCTCCGATAAGCGTTGAGATGGCTTCTTCTGCCATTCTCGCATCTTTAAAAAGGCTTTCTGCGGATGATTTCAGAAAGTACAGGGATGTTACAGAGGGGCTTGAAAACCGTCTGTTCCAGGCTACTTCTGAAAGCGTAACATTATCTGACGCGATAGCTCGCGCTAAAACAAAGCGATATGCACATTCGCGCATCCGCAGAATCTTTTTGAATGCTTTTCTCGACATTGATGCATCTCTCGCTTCAAAAGAAGTTCCGTATGCAAGAGTCCTCGCTTTTTCAGAGCGCGGTCGCGAGGTCTTGAAATCTGCGAAAAGGCTCTCCGAAATTCCGATAATAACAAAACCTGCTTCAATAAAATTCGAGAGCAAAGAGGCAGTTAACCTTTTTACTCTCGAAAAACGAGCCGATGATATCTATTCACTTTTTATGAAGATTCCCGAAGAACAAGGTGCAACACTCAGAAAATCTCCCGATTTCATCTCATAAAAGTGAATTTACAAGCTCCTTGAACTTATTTCCTCGTTCCATAAAGTTTTTAAATAAGTCAAATGAAGCACACGCCGGAGAAAGCGTTACTATATCGCCTTCTTCTGCCACTGAACAAGCTTCTCTTACGGCACTTTCAAATGTATCGCACATACTTATCGGAAGCATCTTTTTATCGTAACCGTCGGCGTTTATTACCGCATCTTTTATCTTTTCAGATGTCGCACCGACGAGAATGAGCTTTTTGACATATTTCTGTGCTGCATCGCCAAGAACATCAAACGGAATCTTTTTATCATATCCGCCGGCAATAAGAATTACCTTTCGGTCAAATGCCGCAAGCCCTGCTATTGTGCGAGTCGGACTTGATGCAATAGAGTCGTTATAATACTTTACCCCGTGAAGCTCGCGTACAAGCTCCATACGGTGTTCAACTCCGCCGAAATTCTTTGCGACATATACTATATCTTCGTTTGAAATAAAGCCTTCGGTTGCAGCTATTGCCGCCATATAATTCTCAACATTGTGAATGCCCGGAATCTTTATATCAGAAAGCGCAAGAATTTGCATACTTTCACCGTTGCTTCTCTTAACGATGTAACCGCTGTCGATGCAATAGCCGTTATTGAGAAGCGACTTTGAAGAAAATAGCACTGCCCTTTCCGGAATCTCTTCCGCAATAGCGCGAGTTTCGTCATTATCGTAATTCAGGACAACTCTTCCTTCTGAATGGAGGTAAATCTCTTTTTTTGCCTCGGTATATTCTTCAAAAGATTTATGAACATCAAGGTGATTCGGAGTTATATTCGTAATTACCGATATTTCGGGACTGTATTTAATATTCATAAGCTGGAATGAAGACAGCTCAATAACCGCACAGTCATCACTTTTCATGTTGTCAACTTCCGGAAGAAGCGGTTTGCCGATATTTCCGCCGACAAAGCAGTTTTTCCCTGCGCGTTCAAGAAGCTTACCAATAATCGTGGTTGTAGTGGTTTTTCCGTCACTGCCCGTAACACCAAAGCTTTTGCAAGTGCACAGCTTCAAAAACTGCTCCATTTCGCTCGTGATTATGCTGCCTGCCTCTTTTGCTTTCAAAAGCTCAGGAACATCAAATCTCATTCCGGGGGTTTTAAAAATAACCTCTGTCTTTTCTATACCTTCAAGATACTTTTCTCCGAAAGAGAACTCTGCTCCGAGAGCTTTGAATTCGGAAACTATATCCGCATCATGCTCCGTATTCTTATCACAAATTCGCACCTTTGAGCCGTTTTTAAGCAAAAGTCTTATAAGCGGAGTGTTACTGACACCCATTCCGATTACGGCACAGTACTTCCCTTTTAAATTTTCCAAAAGCCCGGAAAGCCCGTTACTCATACTATCTCTCCATTCCAATCGGTTTAACAATAAAAAGCAAACAGCAACCGAAAATATACGGTTGCCGAATTGCCGGGAAGTTATTAGTCTTCAACAATCATGTCCTTAACAGCTTCACGGAAAGCGTTATAATCTTCTTCCGTTCCGTTTACTGAAACAGTAACGGGCTTTGTAAGGTCAATACTGAAAATACCCATGATGGACTTTGCATCAATAACATAGCGACCTGAGATGATGTCGATATCAACCATCTGCTTGCAGGCTGCGTTTACAAACTCCTTAACTTCGTTGATTGATGAAATAGCTACATTGAATTTGTACATTGTCAAATCTCCTCTCAAATTAGTATTGCTATTTTGCTTATAAATAAAGTATAATACTTTTATAAACTTTTTTCAACTATAATAATTTATTTTCAGGTGAATTTATGAAATTTGCTTTTCACACACTCGGCTGCAAGGTAAACCAGTTCGAAACGCAGTCGCTACAGCTTATTCTCTCAAAAAAAGGACATTCTGTTGTTGACGATTTTGGTGTTGCAGATGTTATTGTCGTAAATACCTGCAGCGTCACTTCGACAAGTGACCGCAAATCTCGCCGTATAATACGCCACTTTGCAAAAACCTATCCGAACGCAAAGATTGCCGTATGCGGATGTCTTTCGCAGCTTTCTCCCGATAACATATCGAAGTTTGACGGCGTATCTCTCGTTTCGGGAACTTCTGACAAAAAAGCTTTTGCAGAAGCTCTCCACCGTCTTTCGGAAGGCGAAAAAACAGAACTTGCGATTGATAAGCCACTCTCGAGAAGAGAATTCGAGCTTCTTCCTGCAGGAGGAATTTTCGGTCACACAAGAGCTCTTTTAAAGATCGAAGACGGCTGCACAAACTTCTGCACCTACTGCATCATTCCGTATACAAGAGGTCCTGTCCGTTCAATGCCGATTGAAACCGCCGTATCAGAGTGTAACAAGCTTCTTTCGGAAGGATATAAAGAAATTGTTATTACGGGAATCGAAATTTCTTCTTACGGGCGCGACCTTTCTCCGAAATCTTCTCTTTCTGAGATTATTTCGGTACTGTGCGAAAAATTTCCGGCTATCCGTTTTCGCTTAGGTTCGATTGAACCGCGAATTATTACAAAAGAGTTCTGTGTTAAGTTATCTTCCTTTACAAACCTCTGTCCGCATTTTCATCTTTCAATGCAGTCAGGTTGCGATGAAACACTTTCAAGAATGCACAGAAAATACGATACTGCGCGATTTTACGAATCGGTTTCTCTTCTTAGAGTGCATTTCCCAGACTGTGCAATTACTACAGATATGATTGTCGGCTTCCCGGGCGAGGATGAAGAGGAGTTTTCAAAAACGCTTTCTTTTATCGAAAAGTGCAAGTTTGCTTCAATGCATATTTTTCCCTATTCAAGAAGAGCAGGAACTCCTGCGGATAAGATGGAAAATCAGCTTACTCAGAGTGAAAAGGCATCAAGAGCCTCAATAGCTGCCGAGGTGGCAAACAGAATGAAGCAGGAATACCTCGACTCGCGGATTGGCAAAACCGAAACCGTCCTTTTTGAGGAGACTAATGACGGTTACTGGTCCGGACACGCAAAAAACTCGGTTATGGTTTATGTAAATACAGAGCTTGATTTAAGCAATACGGTTTGCGATGTTCTTATAAAAGAAACTTTTAAGGACGGGCTTCTGGGTGAAATAATCAAGCCGTAACTCTAATATATTCAAGATATAACTTTAAAAGGACTGTTTTCTTATGAATGAAAAAATTATTTCTTCTCTCAAGGAAGTCCAAAATCTTATAGTTTCAGAAAACGAGCCTATGTCAAAGCATACCTCCTTTAAAATTGGAGGTCCGGCAAGGCTTTTTCTTGATGCGCGCTCAAAAGACGCTGCAGAGAAAGCGCTTTCAATTTTTTATAACTGCGGTATTTCGCCATTTATTATGGGAAACGGAAGCAATCTTCTCTTCCCTGACGAAGAGTTTACGCGTCCTGTTTTAAAATTCAGCTTCAGTGACATTTCGGTTTCGGACAATATAATCACCGCAGATGCAGGTGCAATGCTGGCACTGGTCTCAATGCAGGCACAGAAAAATTCTCTCGCAGGGCTTGAGTTTGCACAAGGTATTCCGGGTACTGTCGGCGGTGCAGTCGTTATGAATGCAGGCGCATACGGTGGCGAGATTTCAGATGTTCTTGTAAGTTCCACTTACTTTTCAAACGGCGAAATTCATACAATTCCGCTTTCAGAACACGAATTTGGTTATCGCGAAAGTTTTTACAAAAACAACTCTGAATGCATTATACTTTCTGCAAAGTTTAAACTCCCAAGCGGAAATTCTTCAGAAATCGCCGACAAAATGCGCGATTTTGCCTCAAGAAGACGCGAGAAGCAACCTCTTGACCTTCCAAGCGCAGGTAGCGCTTTCAAGCGTCCCACAGGGTATTTTGCCGGTGCTTTGGTTGAGCAGTGCGGTCTCAAGGGCTTTTCAATCGGCAGAGCGAAGGTTTCCGAGAAACACGCCGGTTTTATTGTTAATACAGGCGGTGCAACTGCAGACGATGTCAAGAAACTTATACTGCACATACAGGAAACGGTTTTAAAAGAAACGAGAGTTTCTTTGGAACCCGAAATTTGCATACTTTAAGAGGTGTAAAAAATGGATTTCTTTATTATTTCAGGAATGTCAGGAGCAGGAAAAAGCCGCGCGGCTTCTGTTCTTGAGGATATGGGTTTTTACTGCGTTGATAATATGCCTCCCGAAATGATTCCGATGTTTGCAGAAATGTGCATTGCGGCAAACAGCCGTTTTCCGCATGTTGCTCTTGTAACAGATATCCGTTCGGGTCTTGATTTCTCTGCCCTTTTTACGGCTCTTGATAATGTTAAGACACTCAACTGTAACTATAAGATTCTCTATTTCGAAGCTTCAACAGAAGTTATTATTCAGCGTTACAAAGAAACCAGAAGACGCCATCCGCTTTTCGAGGAAGGCACTTCGATAGAACAGATAATTAAAAAAGAAGGCGAAATGCTCGCCGGCGTCCGCTCACGGGCAGATTATATTATTGATACTTCTTCCCTTACCGCTGCAAAACTCAGGGACAGGCTCGTCAAATATTTCGAAGACAACGATTTCCGCGACCTTTCAATGATAGTCAATGTTTCTTCATTTGGCTTTAAATACGGTATTCCAACAGATGCAGACCTCATTTTTGATGTCCGCTTTCTTGCAAACCCGTATTATGATATTGCGCTTCGCGAAAAGACAGGTCTTGATAAAGATGTTTATGACTATGTTATGAAGCGTCAACAAACGCAGGACTTTATAGGACATCTCCATTCCATGATTGAATTTCTCCTTCCGCAGTATGTTGAAGAAGGAAAAACATCGCTCAATATCGCAATCGGCTGCACTGGCGGCAGACACCGCTCCGTAGCGCTTACCGAGGAGCTTTCAGACTTCATAACTTCTCTCGGATATAAGAGCGTAAAAATGCACAGAGATTTTAAAAGATAACTCGTATAAGGTGATACTATGACTTTTACCGGGCAAATTAAAGAAGAACTCTCAACTCTCGATATCAAAAGCCCAGAATGTGCCCTTGCCGAGTGTTGCGGAATGATTCTCTTTGCTAATTCCACAACTAATAATAAAATCAAAATTATAACCGAAAATAAGAATGTTGCGCTTCGTGCCTCCCGACTCTTGAAGAGTCTCTTCGGTTTTGATTTTGATAAAAAAATCATCCCTCAGTCCGCTCTCAAAAAGTTCAATCTCATAATTGAACATCCGTCGCGTATTGCGGAAATATTTGAAGCAATCGGAATTAATTCTGACGAATCCCTCTCGCTTCGCCTGAATGCTGCAATTGTCGAAACAGATGAAACGCGCGCGTCCTTTTGCAGAGGAGCTTTTCTCACGGGCGGTTCAGTCGCCGACCCGTCTTCAAGATATCACCTTGAGCTTGTTACTTCGCATTCAAACTTAAGCCGCGAGGTTATCTCGCTACTCCTTGAGCTTGAGCTTCCGGCAAAGCTCGCTATGCGAAAATCAAACAATATTATTTACTTAAAGGAAAGCGGATATATCGAAGAGTTTTTGACGAGAATCGGTGCACCGCTCTCCGCACTTGAGCTTATGCAAACGAAGCTTGTAAAAGATGTAAGAAACAACATAAACCGTCAGGTCAATTTTGAGGTTGCAAATCTCTCTAAGGCTGCAGATGCGGCTAAAATTCATATTCAGGCGATAAAAAAGTTAAATCAACTCGGCATTATGGACACACTCTCAACGCAGCTTCAGTCGGCAGCGAGAGTCCGCCTTCAATATCCCGAT
>JAZTWZ010000146.1:0-8419 GCA_045636165.1 Eubacteriales bacterium | reverse complement strand
TTACCACCAGAATCTTCGGCAAGCGGTAGAATGTAAATTGGTCTGCCTCGCATTTATAAAAATAATTTAGTTTCATTCTTCCGTACCTCCTGAAATAGAAAAAGCACTACCTTTCGGTTGTGCTTGTCCGTTAAATATTTACTTTAATTTTCACATTGCATGTGCGTTTTGAATTTGTCCGAATTCCTTGAATTTCAAGTAACGGCACTTTGCCGAGTAGCCCGAAAGTCTTGAAATTACTACATTTTTCGACTTGGGTACTTGAGATTTCACAAGGTAGGTACAGAAGAGCTTGCACACATGGAAATGATCGCGGCGATAGTGCATCAGCTTACCCGTAACCTTACAATAGAGCAGATTAAGGCGGGCGGTTTTGAGCCGTATTTTGTTGATCATACGGTAGGGGTTTATCCGCAGGCGGCAGCAGGATTCCCACAGACTGCGGCAAACTTCCAGTCAAAGGGTGATCCGATAACAGATCTCACAGAAAACCTTGCCGCTGAGCAGAAGGCGAGAACAACCTATGATAACATTTTGAGACTTATTGATGACCCTGATATTTGTGACCCGATAAAATTCTTGCGTCAGAGAGAAATTGTGCACTTCCAGCGTTTCGGTGAAGGATTGCAGCATGTTCAGGATAATCTCAACTCTAAAAACTTCTACGCCTTCAACCCTGCGTTTGATAAAGGAAAGACTTGCAACTTAAGAAAGAGATAAAAAGTTAAAACAGAGCAGGGGATAATTCCCCCTGCTCTGTTCCGGTTGAGGTCTGACTATTTACTACAACTTCTTTCCATCACTAAATGCTTGTACTATTACTTCACAGAGTTTGCGGTAGGTGTGATGTACCGGATCATAGATGATGGAGCTGAATTTATTTAAGTCTATTTTTCTATCAACAAGCCACTTCTTCGCTTTTTGGCAAGTTATGCATTTCGGATAGCAAATAAATTGAATCATAGTTATTCTGCTTTTTCTATGGTTCTTCTTTTACACCAGGTAGTTTTGCCGCACTCGGGGCATTTAAGGCCTCTCGTCGTCAATGTATGTGCACCGAGAAAATATGACATGAATGTCGGTTTAAAAGTGTTTTTGCAATTCCTGCATTCATAAACGCCTGTTTTATAGTCAACCTTCGCTGCGTAGGAAATTGCAACAAGGACTAAAATCACAGAAATAATCGTAAGCACGACTGCAAGAGATGCGCTTATAATCACTTCCTCTGCGAGTATTGCGGTTACAACAAGTAGAGCAACGCTTGCAACCACTCCGATAATGGATACTGCTATTTGTTTTTTACTACTCATTTTACTACCTCATAAATCTTTTTGAATGTACTTATAGTGTGAATTGAATGGTAATTTTTATGGTATGGAATAAAATGACAAATATTCTCCGCTCAAACACCTCTTTTTTGCAGTATAGCATACAGTTTTTAAAAATTCAAACAAAATCTAACTTTTTTGAACAAAGTTGTGTAATTATTACATTGAAAAAGTAGGTGTGTTATGTTATTGTTATGCTTGAAAATGGCGTGATAGACTTTTGTGAGGAAGGAAAATCTGGATAATACGATTTTTTATTGCATTTTCAATTAACATTTCAACTAATTTATACAAAACGACCAGTTATTCGGCGCCGTTATATTGCTTTTGAAATTAAAATATGTTACAAATTATAATAGTGAAAAATCTGCATTTATATTGCAAAACTCCTTTTTTGTGGTAAATGATACATACCTTTTCCGGACTGTGTTTGATGGTCGGATATTTAAAAAAACTTTGGTGTGAATTTATCATTACCATGAGGTTGTAGGAGGAATTTGATATGGAAAAAAGCAGAATTGGCGTGCTTGGCGGATACCGCGGAACAAGTATGATTAACTACTGCAAGCGTGCAGATAACACAGAGGTTGCTACTATATGCGACAAGTCTCGCGACGCGCTTGATACCCGGCGCAAAGCTGCATATACCGCTCAATTCTCGACGGTGGCATTCCGAAGGAAATCCCTGATCTTCGCGACAAGGCAGTCCGTGAAAAATGGAGAAACGATACGGCATGCACAGACTCAAAGGTAGCGGGGGATATGCTTCTTCCGACCTTTTCGAAGGGAACGCCTGAAATTGACAAGGGCGTTTATGATTACATAAAAAATCTCTGGGATGCAGAGCGCAACGGAACATCAGGATACCGTGAGCTCGCGTTTTCACAGGGTTTTGGAACTAAGGTTTAATATTTTAATTTAATATTTTAATGAGGTGAAAGGTATGAAAACAATCAAATTCGGAATTATCGGTTGTGGTCTTATGGGCAAGGAATTTGCAGGCGCAGTCGGCAGATGGTTTCATCTTGAGGACGTAGAAGTACGCCCTGAAATCATTGCAATCTGCGACACAAATGAGGCGGCACAGAGTTGGTTCAAGGAAAGGATTCCGACAATCAAATATGTGTATAACGACTATCACGAGCTTCTCGCGAACGATGAAATTGACGCGGTTTACTGCGCTGTTCCGCATGTTCTTCACGGTCAGATTTATGTCGATATAATTGACTCAGGAAAGCACTTCATGGGCGAAAAGCCTTTCGGTATGGATATGGAGCAGAACGAGAAGATTATGGCAGCAATCGCTCGTCATCCTGAAAGCATCGTCCGTTGTGCAAGTGAGTTCCCGTTCTATCCGGCATGCCAGATGCTCATTAACTATGTTAAGGAAGGTAAGCTCGGAAGAATTCTTGAAGTAAGATCAGGCTTCTGCCATTCGAGTGACCTCAATCCCCAGAAGCCGATTAACTGGAAGCGCATCAAGGAGCTCAACGGTGAATATGGCTGCATGGGCGACCTCGGTATTCACGCACAGCATGTTCCGTTCAGACTCGGCTGGGTTCCCGAAAATGTATATGCAAAGCTCTCAAAGTACATCACTGAGCGTCCTGATGGTAAGGGCGGTATGGCAAAGTGCGAAACCTGGGATAATGCAACTCTCATTTGCGATACAAAGGATAAAGACGGAAACAAGTTCCCGATTACCTTTGAGATGAAGAGAATGCAGCCGGGCGCAACAGATGATTGGTACCTTGAAGTTTACGGTATGGATATGTCTGTCAAATTCTCATCCTCTGACCCGAACGCTTTCTACTTTACAGAAAACATCGGTTCTGAGCAGGCATGGGCACGCCTCAATGTCGGTTTCAAGCCGCAGTTCAAGACTGCAACAGGTGCCATCTTTGAATTCGGCTTTACTGATGCTATTATGCAGATGTGGGCAGCATTCATTTACGAAATCGCAGGCAAGGAAATAGAATTCGGTTGCTTCACACCTGAGGAAACCGTAATTTCTCATAAGTTGCATACAGCAGCACTCCGCTCTGAAAAAGAGCAGGCTGTTATTAAGCTTTAATTATCAAGGAAGGAGCAAAGCAATGTTAAAAAGCATTAAACGTTCACTTAAAGACCTTCTCGGTGCAGAATATATGGAGGCTGTCAAGTCCGTTGCTGTTGAAGTCAACGGTATGGATGCGGCAGAGGTTGATTTTCTCATAAACGAGCAGGTGGAATTCTTCCCTGATTCATACATTGAGAAAATGGACGCACTTGCAAAGCGCACGGGCGAAAAACTCGTTGCAGGTTTTGAAAACAACGAAAAGGGCGCTCCGACAGATTCTTTTGCAAAAGCAGCACATTCATGCATGGCACCGATTGGTGGCTTTGGTTGCACTCGTATCGGTGAGGACGGTAAGGCTTACCTCATTGCAAAGAGTGAGCACTACCACGCTTCTCTCGGTCACAATTTCCCCGGATACAAGCTTATCAACAACGCACGCAAGCTTGGCATCCTCAATGCTACACACAACAACACAAGAGGTTATATCACTCGTCTTGTTGAGAGAAGAATCGTTGCAGCTGCAAATGGCACAAATGTTGACGCGGAAATCGATGCAATCATCGCATCAAAAGAGCCGCATGTACTTAACCGAATCATCAACCTCGAAACAGGAAGTCTCGCGGCTGAGGCAGGTATCAAGATGATGCTCGCTCGCTTCTACCGCCTTGACGGAAGCTATACTTCTCCTGTATATGAGGGCAAAATTCCCGTATTCCTCGTTATGGAAGACAATAAGGAAGGCCTTGGTGCAAACTACCACGGCACAACTATTATCGCTCAGACTCTCCGCGGTATGTGGCCTGAATTCTACGCAAAGTGCGAAGAAAACGAAATTTACCGCGTAGTAAGCGTTAAGAAGAACGACATCGCAGACTTTGAAGCTAAGATAAAGAAATACAACAGCGGAAAATACAAGACAGCAGGATTCCTCCACGAGATTATCCTTATGAACTATGCAGGAATCCGACTCACAAAGGACTTCTTGCAGAGTGCACACAAGCTCTGCCGCGATACAGATACCTTTACAATGGTTGACGAGATTCAGTCCTGTATGTGGTATGACGGTATGTTCCTCTTCCGCTTGTATGATCTTCACCCCGACTTTGTTATCATCGGTAAGGGCTTCCCGGGTGGCGAGTATCCTGCAAGTAAGGTAATTACAACTGCTCCTGCTGACAGCCTCAACCAGTTTGGTGCGCTTGTTACAAACGGTCAGGAAGAGCTTGCAAGCCTTGCATACCTCATCACTATGGAATTTGTTGCCGCAAACGGCGACGAGATGGCAAAGATGGGCGATATGCTCGAAGAGGGCGTTCGCGCGCTTGCTGCAAAGTATCCTGAAATTCTCCCTCCGCCTGAAGGTCTTGGTCACCTTTCTGCAATTCACTTCAAGAGTGTTGAAAAGGCAGCAGAGTTCACAAAGATTATGAACGATATGTGTGTTGACATCAGCGCACAGCTTTACAAGCCTGACTGTCCTCCTGCAGTTCTCCTCAAGCCGCCTGTCATCACAGACGAGGCAGTAATTGAAGTGATACTCGCAAAAATTGAGGAAGGACTTCTTAAACTTAAGTAAGGGAGTAACAAAAATGAAAATAGGATATTTACCGTTATATATAAAGCTTTATGACGACATCGGCTCCAATCGTACGGCTATGGAGAAGTTCTACAATGACACAGCACGCCTTTTTGAAGAAAAGGGTCTTGAAGTTGTTACATGCGACTTCTGCCGCATAAAGCCTGAATTTGAGAAAGCAATTGCTGATTTTGAGGCGGCTAATGTTGATGCCATTGTTACATGGCACGCGGCATATTCTCCGTCGCTCGAATCAATTGATGCTCTTATCGGAACTTCACTTCCGATAATCGTTTTCGATTCCACACCGACACTCGAATTCACTCCCGAGGGCGGACCTGCTCCGCTTATGGCAAACCACGGAATTCACGGTGTTATGGATATGTGCAGCATGCTCACACGCCATAATAAGCCGTATGCACTCGCTGTAGGACATGTCGACACCTCTGATGTTATCGACAGAGTCTATGGCTTTGTCCGCGCAGCTTGTGCGGCAAAGAAGCTTTCAAGTATGAAGGTCGGTCTTATCGGTGGCGGTTTTAAAGGAATGGGCGACTTTGCAGTTGATCCTCATGAACTTAAGTCACGCTTCGGAATTAGTGTTGAAGCTGCAGACTTTGACCGTATTGAGGAAATTAGAAATTCTGTTACAGAGACGGAAATTGCGGAAGAAATTGCAGAACAGCGCAAGCTTTACGACTTTGACGACAGCATTATCGAAGAAGAGTACAACGATTTCGTAAAGTCATGCCTTGCACTTCGCAAGTTTTTGAGCGAGAAGGGTTATACCGCTTTCTCCGCAAACTTCTTGAATGTCGGAAAGCTTGGCACAATGCCGTTTGTTGAGTGCTGCAAAGCGCTCGAGCGTGGCATCGGATACGCAGGCGAGGGTGATGCTCTTACTGCGGCATTTACAGGAGCATACCTTTCAGTTAACCCCGAAACAAACTTTGTTGAAATATTCTGCCCTGACTGGAAGAGCAACAATGTCTTTATGAGCCACATGGGCGAAATGAACTACCGCATTGCGGCTACAAAACCGCTCATCTCCCGTACAGGTGCTACTTATGTTAAGGGCACAAGACCGTATGCAGGATACTGCAGAATGAAGGCGGGTCGTGGCGTTTACTTCAATGTCAGCCGCGATGCAGACGGATACAAGCTTCTTATCGCTCCTGCAGCAATGCTTCCTGCAGAGAACGACAATTTCCCGCGCACAATGCGCGGTTGGATGCAGCCTGAAACTTCATCCTCCACAGCAGAATTCCTTGAAAAACTCAGCCGCAACGGCGCAACACACCACAGCACCTTTGTTTACGGTGCAACAGCTGAGGAAATTGAATTCTTCGGTAAGCTCCTCTCCATGAAGATTGTCAATATATAAGACGGGAGGGAACTTTGGTGCGATATCTTATAGGTCTCGACATTGGTACATCATCGATTAAAGGCGTGCTGATGTCAGTTGACGGAAAAATCAAAAAAGAAGCACACGCATCTTTTACATACACAACAGCAGGAAATATAGTTGAAATCTCCGCAGAAAGTTTCATCGCTTCCTGTGTATCTGCGATAAAGACTCTTGCAGATGCAGCGTCAGACGGCGAGATTTGCGGTCTCTGTTCCGCTTCTGCAAGCGGAAATCTTGTGCTTGTTGACAATGACGGAAATCCGACTACTCCCATTATCAACTGGCAGGATAAGAGAGTCGATGGTGAGCCGCGCGAAGTGCTTGGCGATATGGACCTTGATGCGTTTTATAAGCGCATCGGCTGGCCGTTTGGCGGAAAGGCATTTCCGCTTGCACAGGCTTGCTACATAAAAAAGCATAATCCCGAGCTTCTTGAAAACTGCGGAAAGTTAACAATGAGTACGGAATACCTCTACTATGTTATGACGGGTAAATGGGGAATTTCGGGCTCTGCAGGAACTCCGTTCTACTTCATTGACCAGGTCTCGGGAAAGTATATCCCGGAGCTTCTTGAAGCTCTCGGACTTGACGAGAGCCGTTTTCCGCCGATAATGCCGTGTGGCAGTATTCTCGGTGCAACAACTGATGAATTTGCGGCAAAAACAGGTATCCCTGCCGGAATTCCCGTTGTTCTCGGTACATTTGACCACCCGTCTGCCGCAAGAGGTGCAGGCGTTCTCAATGAGGGCGAACTCCTTCTTTCGTGCGGCACATCATGGGTTGGCTTCTTCCCGATAAAGGATCGCGAGAAAATCGCAGATGCGAAAATGCTCATTGATCCGTTCCTTTCACCGAACGGTTGCTGGGGAGCTATGACATCCGTTGCATCGGTTTCTGCGAGAATCAAGCTCTATGTTGAACGCTATATTGAAAATTCACCTAAAGCATTCGATACGCTCTCACTTCTTGCGAAAAAGAGCGTTGCAGGTGCAGGGGGTCTTCAAATTAACCTTTTTGATGAGCCGTCTGACGAGAAGATTCTTGCTTTCCCGAAAGAGCATATAGCACGCGCAATTTGCGAGGGTGCGGTTAACCTTCTCAAGGCAAAACTCGATGCCCTTAAGAAAGTTGGCATCAGCGCAGACAGTGCAGTTATGGTTGGCGGTCCTTCCGAGAACCCTGTGCTTGTAGAGCTTATCTCTGAGATGTGCGGATTCCCGGTAAAGGTTACTCACGGAGCATCAGCAGGTGCTGTCGGTGCTGCGATAATGGCAGGTATCGGTATTGGTGAATACAAGGACGAATACCACGCCCAGAGTGTAATGAAAGGTGAGAAATAATGGCTAATTTACAGATTACAGAATACGATAAGCATGTATATGAAACAGAACTCCGCGACTTCTTGCCCGATGAGTTCATAGACTTCCACACTCATATCCAGGAAGATAACTATACACCGCAGGGCGACCATAACGGCGGTGCTTCTTGGACCGACCTTGTCGCCGGCTCAAGAACTGCTGAAGGTTTGATGGACAATTACAAAGCTATGTTCCCGGACAAGAAGGTAGTTCCACTTCTCTTCGGCGGTTGCCTTTGCGACATCGACGATGTAAACAAGTATGTTCGAGAAAAAGGCATAGAGTACGCTTGCCCGACGCTTTATCGCACGCATTATGCAATGACGGCAGAGGAGCTTGAGAAGGGCGTGAAGGAAGGTGGATTTTTCGGAATCAAGCCGTATCTTTCGAACTGCCCGTCGTATATCCCGAGTGCCGAAACCCGTATCTTCGACTTCCTTCCGCACGAGCAGCTTGAGGTATGCGACAGAAATGGTTGGATAGTAATGCTTCATATCCCGAGAAGTGGCAGACTCAAGGATAAGGTAAATCTTGCTCAGCTTATGGAGATTGAGGAGAAATACCCGAACCTTAAGCTCATAATTGCCCACATCGGCAGAGCTTATGCTAAGGAAGACATCGGATACGCTTTTGATCTTGTCGGTAAGGGTAAGAATACATATTTCGACTTTACTGCAAACCTTTCCGAGG
>JAZTWZ010000145.1:0-2905 GCA_045636165.1 Eubacteriales bacterium | reverse complement strand
AGCATCGTGAAGAAGCCGAGGTCAAGCCCCATAAGCGTAAACAGGAGCATGAGCGAGACGCCCGTGACAATCTCGGCATTGAGCATCGGAATATACGCAAGCGAGAGAACAAGCGAGCCTCCGCGAGATCCGCGCATTCCGAGTCCATACGCTGCAGACGAGCCTATAACCGTAGCTATAAGTGCTGCGAGAAGTCCGCAGAGGAGAGTCGTGTAAAGCGCCGACATAATCGCATCGTTTGAAAATAGCTGGCGGTACCAGTCGAGCGTAAAGCCTTTCCATACAGCGCGTGACTTCGACTCATTGAACGAATAGACCATAAGCACGACAATCGGAGCATACAAAAACGCAAGAACAATTCCGAGGTAAACCTTTGAAAGCTTTTTCATCGTAAGATTCTACCTCCGTTTCCTGTATTCTCAACATCTCCGCGGTTTATAAAGTACATAAACGCAAGAACGATTACCATTATAATAACGCTTATCGCGCTACCGAAGTGCCAATCGTTTACAACGCGGAACTGCTGCTCAATGATATCGCCGATGAGCGGAACCTTTCCGCCGCCCATGAGCTGCGAGATTACGAAGGTCGTAACGCTCGGGACAAAAACCATGGCAATTCCCGAGAGAATTCCCGGAATTGAGAACGGAAGCGTTACCTTGATAAACGCCTGAACACTGTTTGCGCCAAGGTCTGCCGCCGCCTCGAGAAGGCTTTCGTCAAGCTTTAAGAGCGTTATGTATATCGGCATTATCATAAACGGGATATAGTTATAAACCGTTCCGAGAATAACCGCGCCCTCGTTATAGAGGAAATGGACTCTCTCAAAGCCGAGGCTTGTAAGAACGGTGTTTATAAGACCCGTGTTCTCCAATATTGAGAGCCAGGAATATGTACGGAGAAGGAAATTCATCCACATCGGGAGAAGAATCAGGATGATTATTATGAAATTGTATTTCGATTTGCTTCTCGCAAGGATATACGCAACAGGATATCCGCACAGAATGCAGACAAGAGTAGATATAATCGCTATTTTAAAGCTTCGGAGAAGAACGCCGACATACATCGGGTCAAGAAGCCTTGCAAACGATTCCATCGTGAGGGTAACTCCTGCGCCGCTTTCCTTTGTGAAAGCAAAGTAGAAAACTATGGCAAGCGGAAAAATAATGAACACCGCAGTCCATATATAAAGCGGAATCAAAAATGCTGTCTTTTTCAATTCTCAACCTCCGCTTCTTCCGCATGAGCCGGCTTTTCTTCTTTTTTCTTTACATCAGGCGAATTCTCGCTCTTGTGCATAACCTGAATATCTTCAGGCGCAACGCGAAGCGATACGCGGCTTCCCGGCGGACAGTTTATCGTAGATTGAGCAAGGATAATCTCACCATGGCAATCTACGCGCATTTCGTAGTGAACGCCCTTGAATATGGACGATACAACCTCTCCGCACGGATATTCCGCAGAGAGCGGCGAAAGCTTGACATCCTCAGGACGGAGAACGACATCAACGGGTGCATTCTCGCCAAAACCTGCGTCAACACACGGGAAGATATGGTCGAGGAACGAAACCTCGTAATCTTTTATCATCTTTGCAGGAAGGATGTTACTGTCTCCGATAAAGTCTGCAACGAAAGCGTTCTTCGGCTCGTTGTAGATATCCTGCGGAGAGCCTATCTGCTGAATCTTACCGCCGTTGAGAACAACGATGGTGTCAGACATTGTAAGAGCCTCTTCCTGGTCGTGAGTAACATAAACGAATGTGATTCCGCTTTCCTGCTGGATGCGCTTAAGCTCAATCTGCATCTCCTTGCGAAGCTTTAAGTCAAGCGCGCCAAGCGGCTCGTCAAGAAGAAGGATATCAGGCTTATTGATGAGCGCGCGCGCAACGGCAACTCGCTGCTGCTGACCGCCCGAAAGCGTCGTAACATCGCGGTCGCGGAATCCTTTGAGGCTTACAAGCTCAAGCATTTCGTCAACATCACGGTCAATTTTCTTTTTATCCCACTTCTTGAGGTTCGGTCCGAACGCGATATTCTCACCGACCGTCATCTTGGGGAAAAGGGCATAGCGCTGGAAAACGGTATTGATGTTTCTCTTATGCGGCGGAACATCGTTGATGCACTTCCCCTTATAGAAGAGGTTTCCCTCCGTCGGCTTTAAAAAGCCGCCGATAATACGGAGAAGCGTTGTCTTTCCGCAGCCCGAGGGGCCAAGAAGCGTAAGAAACTCGTTCTTCTCTATGTAGAGATTTATGCCGTTTAAGACATCCATCCCGTCAAAGGTTTTATAAATGCCCGAAAGCTCAAGAATTCTTTCTCCCATCTCAATCTCCTATAATGTAACAAAAAGTTTAGTATAAGTGTTCTTTTGAGGTTAAAAATTAGGCGGTGAAGAAACCCAGATAATCTGTGCCGTAGATTTGCCGCGGTTTTTGATGCTGTGTTGTTTATCAGCAGTGAAGTAGAACGCATCTCCTCGGCGTAAACGCTCGGTTTTCATACCTATGCGGAGCGTAATCGCACCCGAGAGAACATATCCGAACTCCTCGCCCGCGTGGGGCATATCAACAGGGGTTTCCTGCCCCGGCAGTATCTCATACAGAATCGGCTCCATCTCGTTTCTCTGCGCCGTGGATACAAGCCAGGTTCTCTTTCCCGTTTCATCCTCTTTTTCGCACATATCCTCGCTCTTATAAACGACAGGAGCGCTGTCTCCCGTCTGAGCAAAGAACTCTTCAAAAGAAGTTCCGAGAGCGTCGAAGATGTCCGAGAGCGTCGCAAGGCTTGGCGATGTCTGGTTTGATTCAAGCTGAGAAATAAAGCCCTTTGAAAGCTCACAGCGGTCTGCAAGCTCCTGCTGGGTGAGGCCGTAATAAAGCCTTAAAAGCTTTATTCTGCCACCGATA
>JAZTWZ010000144.1:0-5486 GCA_045636165.1 Eubacteriales bacterium | reverse complement strand
TTTTACCTCTGTCAGTTTACGTAAATTTTTGAGATAATTTGTTCTACAAATAGTTATCCACATTTTCCACAAGTTTTTCCACAGCTCTCAATCGCTTTATTCCCAAACCTTTCAAGCTGTTTTTACATTTTTAACCAACCTGCGTATCGCACTTTTCACAATGTCGGATAACGGCTATTAAGTTTACATAATATCGAAAAATTATCTTCTTAAAAATCGATTGACAGAGTTGCCTTGGCGTTAAGGTCGCTTTTTGCGATATTCCCTTGTAAAAACTCATAATATGCCTGAGAAGCTATCATCGCGCCATTGTCACCGCACAGTGAAAGCGGTGGGAAGAAAAGCTCAATTTCGGAACTTTTCGCCTCTTTTTGAAGCCTCTCGCGCAGGAATGAGTTTGCGGCAACACCTCCGGCAATAGCTATTTTTTTACGACCTGTTATCCTTGCCGCTTCCATTGTTCTAGGAACAAGAGCATCGCATACCGCATCACAGAACGACGCTGCAAGCGACTCACGATCAATCTCCTCGCCCTTCTGCTGCGCCTTGTGAGCAATATTTATGACAGCTGTTTTAAGCCCTGAAAAGGACATATCAAGCTCTGCACCATCTATATGTGCTCGCGGAAGCTTGTACTTCTTTTTATCGCCGTTCTTTGCAAGCGCGTCAATCTTTGCTCCGCCCGGATACCCCGCACCGAGAACTCTGGCACACTTGTCAAAAGCCTCTCCTGCGGCATCGTCGCGAGTTGAGCCGAGAATTTTAAACTCAGTATATGATATAACATCAACGAGCAAGGTATGTCCACCCGATGCGACAAGGCAGAGAAACGGCGGCTCAAGGGATGGAAACGCGAGATAGTTTGCCGCAATGTGCCCGCGAATATGATGCACGGGGATAAGCGGCTTTCCGAGCGAGAAAGCAAGAGCCTTCGCAAAACCCACTCCAACAAGAAGCGCACCTATAAGCCCGGGCGCGTATGTAACCGCAACTGCGTCGATATCTTCTTTTGTAAGATGCGCATCAGCAAACGCTTTATCCGTAAGCGAGCTTATACACTCAATATGCTTTCTCGATGCAATCTCAGGTACCACGCCGCCATACAGCGCGTGCATATCAGCCTGAGAAAGAATCACATTCGAAAAAATCTTCCTGCCGTCTTCAACTATGCTTACGGCAGTCTCGTCACACGAGCTCTCTATTGCAAGAATTTTCACTTCTTTATCCTTTCCACACACCGCCGACTTATTTCGCCGATGCATCAATGTAATATGTCATAAGCTGTGCCGCCTCTTCGGGGTTACTGTAAAATCTGGGACGGCGACCTACTTTTTCAAACCCAAGTGAATCATAGAGCGAAATCGCAGGAACATTCGACTCTCTGACCTCAAGCGTCCAGAACGAGAGTTTTTTCTCTTCGCCTCTCTTTATCAGTTCCTCGATAAGCTTTCTGCCGATACTCTGACGGCGAAACAATGGCGAAACTGCAACATTCGTTATATAGCCCTCGGGATGGCAGAAATACGAGCCGATATACCCTGCAACCGCTCCGTCTTTAGTCGCAACAAGGAAGATGCTCTCTTCCCTCTGCATAGTTTCCAAAATCGCTTTTTCGCTCCACGGCGCAGAAAAACAGACTTCTTCAAGACGGGCAATTGCCGGGATATCCTTTTCATTTGCTTTTCTTATCTCAATCATTTCTTCGCCTCATACCAGGTGTCACCCATTCCTGCATCCGCGCAGAGAGGAACGAGAAGACTGCACGCATTTTCCATTTCCTCGGTGAGAATCTTCGATGCAGCTTCGGCGTCTTTCTTCGATGCTTCTACAACGAGTTCGTCGTGAACCTGAAGAATGAGTCTTGCCTCGATTCCGCTTTCAGAAAGGCGTTTTGAAACTCTTATCATCGCGATTTTTATTATATCGGCAGCACTTCCCTGAATCGGCGCATTGAGCGCAACACGCTCTCCGAATGAACGTATATTGAAATTCTTTGAGGTTATCTCTGGGATGTATCTTCTTCTGCCGAACATCGTTGTAACATATCCATCTGCCTTTGCCTGTTCAACAATATTCTTCATATACTCAGAAACGCCCGAAAACCTTTCGAGATATGCCTCAATATATCGCTTCGCTTCAGCTCTTGAAACGCCGATATCCTCGGCAAGGGAGAAGTCTGATATACCGTAAACTATACCGAAGTTGACAGCCTTTGAAACTCTTCGCATTTCAGAGGTTACTTCACTCTTCACGACGCCGAAAACGGAAGACGCTGTCTCCGTATGGATATCCTCACCCTCACGGAATGCACGGCACATCTCCTCATCCTTTGTTATGTGTGCAAGAACGCGAAGCTCAATCTGGGAATAGTCGGCATCTATGAGAACAAAGTCACCCGACGCCGGAACAAACATCTTCCTGACCTCTCCGCCAAGCTCCGAACGGATGGGGATGTTCTGCAGATTCGGGTCAGTCGAGCTGATTCTGCCCGTTGCCGTTATCATCTGCTGGTAGGTTGTATGAATCTTTCCGTCAGCCTCTGAAATAAATTTCAGAAGCCCGTCGGCATAGGTAGATTTAAGCTTTGTATATTTGCGGTACTCCAATATGAGCGGAATGATTTCGTGGTGCTTCGCAAGCTTTTCAAGAACATCCGCATCGGTTGAGTATCCGGTTTTTGTCTTCTTTATTGCAGGGATTCCGAGCTTTTCAAAGAGAATTACCGAGAGCTGCTTTGGCGAGAGGATGTTGAATTCTTCCCCTGCCGATTTATAAATCGCGCTCGACAGTCTCTCCATCTCGTCAGAAAGCCTTTCACCAAACTCGATAAGCTCACGCTTCCTAACAGCTATGCCTGCCTCTTCCATATCTATAAGGACATCCGTAAACGGAGCCTCAATCTCAAAATATAGGCTTTCCATTCCCGTTTCCGCAAGCTTTTTACGCATCTCCGCTTCCATAAAGGTAAGCGCCGTTGCTATATTTTCAAGAGAGAAAAGCCCGTCCTCACTTCCCGTAAGCGGCGAGAAAGATGCAGGGTCGAAAATCTTCTCATAATCGATATCAAGGTCACAGCCGAATGTATGAGAAACCGATACAATGTCGTATCTCTTTCGTGACGGGTCGAGAACATACGCCGCAAGCGCGGTGTCAAAAGTCACATTTTCACACTTTACCCCCTCTTTTTCAAGAAGTCGGTAAAGGTTTTTCTTATCGTGAACCGTCTTTTCAACCTCATTTGAAAAGACGAATCTCAAAAATTCGGAAAAATCTTCTTCCGCACATTCCGCGCGCGAAATTTTATAAACAACGCCTTCTGACACGAGAGCCAACCCCATAAACGCGTCAGCACATGCGACGACTGCTTTTTTGCCTGAAAGTGCAGTTTTTGCTTCTGATATTGCTTTACGGTCCTTTAAAGTAACGGATAAAAGCTTTCCTTCCGAAACTATCTTTACAGGTTCTGAAGTTTCAGGCGTTGTAAGCCCAAGCCGAGTTATATAGCTCTTAAACTCAAGGCGTGTGAAGAGAGCGTAGAGCTTATCATTATCGACATCTTGAAGCTTTGCCTTTTCTGCCGTAAAGTCAATCGGCGCGTCAAGGGCGATAGTTCCGAGGAACTTTGAAAGGTATGCTGAGTCCTTACCGTCGCGAAGCTTTTTCCTTACAGACTCGCGGATATCGGGCGAGTCAATATTCTCATAAATCGAGTCAATATCTCCAAACTTCGAAACAAGCTCAGTCGCGGTCTTCTCGCCGATTCCCGGAACTCCCGGGATGTTATCCGAGGTGTCTCCCATAAGACCCTTAAGGTCGCGCATAAGAGAGGGCGGAAGTCCGTACTTCATAAGAAGCTCTGCACCGTTATAGAGCGTAGTAAGCGTTTTTCCCATCTTTGAGGAAACAAGGAGAACATTTGTTCCGTCATTTTCAATGAGCTGAAAGCTGTCGCGATCACCCGTAACGATAACACACTCATCGCCGCACTCCGCACATATACGGCTTATTGTTCCGATTATGTCGTCCGCCTCAAAGCCCTCACACTCAAGGCGCATTATATTCATCGCATCAAGAACCTGCTTTAATGGCTCAATCTGCTCTGCAAGCTCATCGGGCATACCCTTGCGGTTTGCCTTGTAGCCTTCATATTTAAGGTGACGGAAGGTAGGTTTTCTGAGGTCAAAAGCAACACAGACCCCGTCAGGGTTTACTTCTTCGAGAATTTTAAAATAGATAGAGAGGAAGCCGTAAATTGCATTGGTATTAAGCCCTTCCGCATTCGTAAGGGTTCTTATTCCGTAAAAGGCACGGTTTACTATGCTGTTTCCGTCTATTACCATTATTTTCATGCATTTCGCCTCTCTCTTATACCAAAGTCGGGCGGAGATATAGTCTCCGCCCAGTTGAACATCAAATTAAGCTCTGTGCCATTTTACTCCTTGCGGAGTATCCTCAAGTATTATTCCCATTTTCTGAAGTTCATCGCGAATTCTGTCAGCCTCGGCAAAGTTCTTTTCCTTTCTTGCCGCCTGACGCTTTTCAATCATATCTTCGATCTCTGCATCAAGGGATGCTTCTTCCTTCTTCTCCATAATTCCGAGAACCTCGCAGAGCTCAAGAACGCGCCCCAGCGCTTCTTTTGCAAATTCTGCCGTAGCATTTCCTGCAAGCGCGGTATTTACATCGCGGACAAGCTCGAATATTGCCGCAATCGCATCTGCCGTGTTGATATCGTCATCCATTGCAGAGATAAACTTTTCTCTGTATTTATCAAAGCCTGAAAGGAGATTCTTCTCGTCTTCCGTAATCGGAGAAGCGTCGCCGTTTTTAGCGATGAATTCCATATTGCTGCGAGCGTTACTGAGTCTCTCAAGCGCTGCCTTTGCCTGCATAAGAGATTCTTCAGAGTAGTTAATCGGGCTGCGGTAATGAGCCGAAAGCATAAAGAAGCGAATCGCCTCATATCCGTAAACCTTTGCAGCATCACGGACTGTAAAGAAGTTACCGAGTGATTTCGACATCTTCTTGTTATCAATGTTGAGGAACGCGTTATGGAGCCAGTAATTTGCAAACTGGCAGCCGTTTGCCGCTTCGCTCTGTGCAATCTCGTTTTCGTGGTGTGGGAAGGTGAGGTCAACACCGCCGCTGTGGATGTCGATAGTCTTTCCGAGGTAACGGTTTGCCATCGCGCTGCACTCAATATGCCAGCCCGGACGGCCGTTGCCCCACGGTGACTCCCAATACGGCTCACCCGGCTTCGCGGCCTTCCAGAGAGCAAAGTCAGTTGCATCCTCTTTCTTTTCGCCAACAGAAATTCTCGCACCTGCTACAAGGTCCTCAAGCGGCTGCTTTGAAAGCTTGCCGTACTCCTTGAACTTGAGCGCACGGAAATATACATCGCCTTCTGATTCATAAGCATAGCCCTTTTCGATAAGAGTTGATACAATTTCGATAATAGCGTCAATATTCTCTGTTGCGCGCGGATG
>JAZTWZ010000143.1:0-3599 GCA_045636165.1 Eubacteriales bacterium | reverse complement strand
CGCTCTTCGCAGATGTTCGGGCGAGCCGCTTGCGTATATTCTCGGCGAGTGGGACTTTTACGGTATTATGCTCAAGGTTACGCCTGATGTTCTGATTCCGCGCTCCGATACCGAGGCGCTTGTCGATTGTGCGCTCCGCCGCGCAGATGGTCCGTTCAGGTTTCTTGACCTCGGCTGCGGAAGTGGCTGTGTCGGAATTGCGATAGGTGCTATGCGCGACGGATCGAGGGGTGTCCTTGCGGATATTTCCGATAAGGCGCTTGCGGTCGCAAAAGAAAATGTATATAACGAGAAGCTTTCCTCGCGCCTTTTATGCGTGCAGGCAGATATGACGAAAGAGCCCCCACAGAATATCGGAAGCTTTGATGTTATAGTTTCAAATCCGCCGTATATCACAAATGCAGAGATGGCGGAGCTTGACAAATCAGTCCGCGAGTTTGAGCCGCGCGGAGCTCTTTGCGGCGGTGAGGACGGACTCGATTTTTACCGCGCAATATGCGAAAACTGGCTTGGAGTCTTGAAAGACGGTGGCGTTCTCGCGTTTGAATGCGGAATCAATCAGAGTGCAGAGCATGAAAAGCTCCTGTCGGAGTTCGGGCTTAAATCAATTCAGACAACACGAGATACAACAGGTGCAAACAGGGTTGTGTCCTGTATAAAATAAGTATTAAATAACAGGAGTGTGTATAGATATGGAAAAAGAAAAAGCATTGGAAACCGCGATATCCCAGATTGAAAAACAGTTCGGAAAAGGAACAGTTGTCCGCCTCGGCGATAAGACGAGCATGAATGTAAGCTGTATTTCTACAGGCTCGCTCACGCTTGACCTCGCTCTCGGTGTCGGCGGTCTTCCGAGAGGACGAATTATCGAAATGTACGGTCCTGAATCTTCAGGTAAGACGACGGTTGCGCTTCACGCAGTCGCAGAGGCTCAGAAGCTTGGCGGCGAGGCAGCATTCGTCGATGTTGAGCACGCGCTTGACCCCGTATATGCAAAGGCTCTCGGCGTTGATATTGACAGTCTCATAGTTTCTCAGCCTGATGCAGGTGAGGATGCTCTTGAAATTGCAGAGGCGCTTGTCCGTTCAAACGCTATTGACATCATCGTAATCGACTCTGTTGCGGCTCTTGTTCCGCGTGCGGAAATCGAGGGTGAGATGGGAGATGCTCTTGTCGGTGCTCACGCTCGCCTTATGTCAAAGGCTATGAGAAAGCTCGCAGGCGCAATTTCAAAGGCAAACTGCGTTGCAATATTCATAAACCAGCTTCGTGAGAAGGTCGGCGTTATGTACGGTAACCCCGAGGTTACAACAGGCGGTCACGCTCTTAAGTACTATTCAAGCGTAAGAATCGACATTCGTCGTGCAGAAACAATCAAGAACGGAACTGAATTTATCGGAAACCGTACCCGTGCAAAGGTTGTAAAGAACAAGGTTTCTCCTCCTTTCAAAACGGGTGAGTTTGATATTATCTACGGTCAGGGAATTTCAAAGGTCGGCGAGATTCTTGACCTTGCAGTAAAGTTTGATATTATCCAGAAGAGCGGATCATGGTTTAATAAGGGCGAAATTCGTCTCGGTCAGGGCAGAGACAGCGCAAAGCAGTATCTCATTGACAACCCTGACTTTGCAGCAAGCATAGAGGCAGAGGTCCGCGCGAAGTACGATGAATCACTCGCCGCTCCCGAGAAGAAAGCACCTGTTGCGGCAGGAAAGGGAATCGGCGTTGACGCTGACGATTTCGAAGGATAAAAAGTAAAAAATGAAAATAGCAAGCATAAAAATAGGTAAGCGGGACAAAGAAAAGCTTGTTATACGCACGGAAGACGGCACTTATATTTCGGCATTTGTTGACGATGCATATACTCTTCGCGTCGGCGATGAGATATCGGTAGAAGAGGCCGAGGAGCTTGAGAGAAAATACGCAAAAACTCTTGCAAAAAAAAGTGCGGCAAAAACGCTCGCTTACAGAAGCGCATCGAAAGGAGAGCTTACGAAGAAGCTTTGGCAAAAAGGCTTTTCTGAGGAAGATTCAAAAGAAGCTGTCCTTTGGCTTGAAGAACGCGGCTTTGTTGATGATGAGTCGTATGCCGATGCTCTCGTCGAGTATTATACTGCTCGGGGCTATGGTGAGCGGCGCATAAACGAAGAGCTCTATCGCCGCGGAATCTCGCGCGAGATTTGCGAGGAGATTTCATCAAAACTTCCCGATTTTACGGAAGAGATAAAGTCTCTTATCGAAAAGAAGCTTCGCGGAGATGCGCTTACCCCTGATAAGAAGAAAAAGATAGTTGCATTCTTAATGCGACGCGGCTTCGGATATAGTGAAATCAAAACTGCATTTTCAGAGATGCAGCTTTCTGTGGAGGATTTTGACTGATGGCAAAAATAGGCGTAGTTTCCCTTGGTTGTTCAAAAAATCAGATAGACTGCGAGCACATGCTCTCGCTTCTTGATGCCGAGGGCTATGAGCTTACGGTTGAGCTTAACGATGTTGATGCAGTTATTATAAATACCTGCGGCTTTATCGGCGACGCCCGTGATGAGGCGTATGAATATATAAAAGAGGCGGTTACCTTAAAGAGTGAGGGCAGTGTCGGTAAAATAATCGTGACGGGATGTCTTTCCGAGCTTATGAAGGAAAAGCTTTGTGACGAGTTTTCTGAGATTGATGCGCTCGTCGGCTGCGGAAGCTATCTCGATATATGTGAGGTATGCGAAAAGGTGTTTAGTGGTGAGCGTGTATTTTCGTTCAAAGCTCCGCATGAAGCTCCGCTTGAGTGCGGAAGAGTGCTTACAACTCCGCCATATACCGCATTTATAAAAATTGCCGAGGGCTGCTCAAACTGCTGCTCATACTGCGTTATACCCCGTCTTCGCGGTAAGCTTCGCAGCCGCGATATGGAAGAGATCATAAACGAGGCAAAAGCCCTTGCCGAAAGCGGTGCGAAAGAGCTTATAGTAGTCGCCCAGGATACGGGAAGTTACGGTCTCGACCTCTGTGGGAAGAGCCTTCTGCCTGAGCTTCTCGCCCGACTCTGCGAGATAGAAGAGCTTAGGTGGATACGCGTTCATTATCTCTACCCCGATAAGATAAGCGATGAGCTTATTGAGATTATCGCAAAGAATGAAAAGATAGTAAAATATCTTGATATACCGATTCAGCATATAAACAACCGTATTTTAAAGGCGATGAACCGCCACGATACGGGAGAAGAAATACGCGCTCTCTTTAAAAAGCTTCGCGAGAAGATTCCGGGTGTAGTTATAAGAACGAGCCTTATAGTAGGCTTCCCGGGAGAGACCGATGAGGAATTTGAAGAGCTGTGTGATTTCTTAAAGGAAAACAAAATCGAACGAGCAGGCGTGTTTGTATATTCCCGTGAGGAAAATACCAAAGCCGGAGAGATGGAAGACCAGATAGACGAGGATGTAAAGCTTCGTCGTGCAGAGCTTGTTGGAGCGCTTCAGGCTCGCGTTATGGATGAATATAATTCAAATATGGCAGGCAAAACTCTCACCGTTCTTACGGAGGGGTTTGATAAATACAGCGAGTGCTACTTCGGAAGAAGCTTTGCAGATTCGCCCGAGATTGACGGA
>JAZTWZ010000142.1:0-3496 GCA_045636165.1 Eubacteriales bacterium | reverse complement strand
ATTCCCCCTCGGTTAAAGATAGACGGAGAGTATTCGGAAGTATCGTAATTTTCTCGCGGAAGGTCGCAAACTCACGGTCGTATAAGTAAAAGTCCTGTGTTATTATTCCCTCGCCCGAAGCAGTGGTGATAGTGAGAAGTATTATAACACACAAAAAAATACATTTTTTCAAGAAAACCACCCGTTTTATTTTTGCCAAAACGGAGTTTTTTAAACATTTAGGGGCAATATATTTGTAATTGCTATTTTTCTTTTGCAATGATATAATATTTTTATAATTAACCAAGGAGAGATTATAATGCGAAATTACGAACACGAGCTTTCTGCAAGAGTTGAATTTATACAGAATCTTCTTCGCGAAAGCGGTGCTAAAGGAATAATTTTCGGAAACTCAGGCGGCAAGGACAGCGCGCTCGTAAGCATCCTTTGTAAAAAGGCTTGCGATAACACGGTCGGTATCCAGATGCCCTGCCATTCAAAAAGAAATTACGGCGAGGATCTCGACGATGCGCTTGAGGTTGCGAAAATGTATAACATCGAGACGCGAACAGTTGACCTCACGGATGTCAGGAACTCTGTTCTCAAGTCTCTTGATGGAATCAGTAATCTCAATTCCATGGCGCTTGCAAACATCGCACCGCGTCTTCGTATGACAACGCTTTACACTATCGCAGCAGCCGAGGGAAGGCTCGTCGCAGGAACAGGAAACCGAAGCGAGACATACATGGGCTACTTCACAAAGCACGGTGACGGCGCGTGTGACTTCAACCCGATTTACGACCTTACGGTTACCGAGGTTTATGAATTTCTCCGCTATCTCGGCGCACCTGCATCAATAATCGAAAAAGCACCGAGTGGCGGTCTTTTTGACGGTCAGACAGACGAAGCAGAAATGGGCGTTACTTACGCAAGCATAGATAAATTCCTCCTTGAGGGCGAAACCTCAGAAAAAGATATGGAAATCATAAACCGCTTCCACTCGCGAAGCGGTCACAAGAGAAGAATGCCTGCAGTATTTTCTGACCCGTATAAAAAGTAATGAAAAAGACATTTACCGTTTTATCAGTAATCTGCTTTGTTGTTGCGCTTTTCTTTGCCGTTTGCCTTATCGGTTACAGCTTTTTAGCTCTTCTCACAGCAGTTCTCGGCGGATATTTTCTCTTTATGGCGTATATGCCGTCTTCTTTTAAAAAGATAAGAAGAACCGTTACGGCACTCGCGATAATCGGAATCTCTCTTACGGCAATTCTCTGCGGCGTTATCCTCTCAGATGTAAGAGGTGATGCGGATGCGCCGTGTGATTATGTTATTGTTCTCGGCGCAGGACTTAACGGAGAAACTCCGTCGCTGACGCTTCAGAACAGACTTGACCGTACAATCGAATATATGGAAAAGCATCCTGAAAGCATTGCGATTGTTTCCGGCTCGCAGGGTGCAGACGAGGATATTCCCGAAGCTCTCGCAATGGAGAGATATCTCCTCGCTCACGGAATTACAGATGCGAGAATAATCAAAGAGGACAAGGCAGAAAACACCCACGAAAACATGCTCTACTCCTTTGATATAATTGAAGAACGCGGTAGAGGAAGCATTGCGGTAATATCAAGCGATTATCATATTTACCGTTCGCGCCGTCTTGCTAAAAACGCAGGTTTTTCCCCCGTTATGATATCAGCAAAGACCTCTCTTCCCGTTCTTTTTCTAACTTGTTTTCTCCGCGAAGCCTTTGCACTCGTAAAGGCACATCTTGTTTTTATGTAGGTGTCATTATATGAACATTCACAATTCAATTGAATCACTTATCGGAAACACTCCGCTTCTTTCGCTTTCGCGATTCTGCAAGGACAGAGGCATTAATGCAAAGCTTCTTGCAAAGCTTGAATATTTTAACCCGACAGGTAGCATCAAAGACCGCGCAGCCCTCGGTATGATTCTCGATGCCGAAGAAAAAGGCATCCTCGCGCCGGGTGCAGTCATTATAGAGCCGACAAGCGGTAATACAGGAATCGGGCTTGCTGCAATCGCCGCAGCGCGCGGATACCGCGTTATTCTCACGATGCCCGACACAATGAGCGAGGAGAGAATCGCGCTACTTTCAGCTTATGGCGCAGAGCTTGTTCTTACTCCCGGTGCTGACGGTATGGACGGCGCAATAAAGAAGGCTCATGAATTGCAAAAGGAAATTCCGGGAAGCTTTATCCCGAATCAGTTTGAAAACCCTGCAAATGCTGCAATTCACGAAAGGACAACCGCCGAGGAAATTCTTCGCGATACTGACGGTAAAGTTGATATAGTCGTCGCAGGAATCGGAAGCGGTGGAACAATCTCGGGCATCGGTCGCGTTCTCCACGAGAAATGTCCGAATGTTAAAATCATAGGTGTTGAGCCGTCAGACTCACCAGTTCTCTCAGGCGGTGTGGCAGGAAAGCACAAGCTTCAAGGCATCGGCGCAGGCTTCATCCCGAAAGGGCTTGACCTTTCAAGCTTCGATGAAATCATAACAGTCTCAACCGAGGATGCATACTCCGCTACCCGTGACCTTGCAAGCCTTGAGGGCGTGTTTGTCGGAATCACCTCAGGCGCTGCAATCGCGGCGGCAGAGATGTGCGCAAGACTTCCTGAGAATAAGGGCAAGACGATTGTTGCAATCGCTCCCGACTCGGGCTCGAGATATCTCTCAACTCCGCACCTTTTCAAAGACTGAAGCTTGCAGCATAGGGGGTAATTTCTTTGATTAAGTTTTTGGAAAATATTATCTCGCCGGCAAACGATGCTTTATACGGATATATTCTTATAATTCTCCTCGTTCTCGGCGGACTTTATTTCAGCTTTAAAACAAGATTCATTCAGATCCGCTCTCTTCCCGAGCAACTTCGCGCAGTAACGGAAAAGCCCGACAAAAAGGGTGGAATCTCTGCCTTTCAGGCTCTTATGGTTTCAACCGCCTCGCGAGTCGGAACGGGCAACATCGTCGGTGTTTCGACCGCTATATGCCTTGGCGGCTACGGTTCAGTTTTCTGGATGTGGGTTATCGCGATAATCGGCGGCGCATCTGCATTTGTCGAAAGCACGCTCGCACAGATTTTCAAGAAGCGCAGTGAGAACGGCTTCTATGGCGGACCTGCATACTATATTGAAAAGGGCATCGGTTCAAGAGTTCTCGCCGTTATTTTTTCAATTTTCCTCATCATCACATACGGGCTTGGCTTTAATATGCTTGCATCCTACAATCTCCAGTCAAGCTTCTCTGCATACAGCTTCTACAATCCCGGTATCACTCCCCATATAATCGGAGCTGTTATCGCGATTCTTGTCGGATACTGCCTTGTCGGCGGCGGCAAGAGAATCGCAAAAATCACAAGCGTTATCGTTCCCGTTATGGGAATTGCATATATCCTTGTCGGGCTCTGGATAGTTTTTTCAAACATAACTCTTTTCCCGAAGGTCATTGCAAGAATTTTTGACAGTGCGTTTGACCTAAAAGCAATTTTCGGCG
>JAZTWZ010000141.1:0-5980 GCA_045636165.1 Eubacteriales bacterium | reverse complement strand
TCCGCCGAGGATGTGGAAGTGGAGATGATGCACAGTCTGACCGGCATCGTCGCCGCAGTTTGAAACTACGCGGTAGCCTCCGACGAGCCCCTCTTCCTTTGCGATGCGTGCAATCACCTCGAATATATGAGAAACAACAGCTGAGTTCTTCTCATTTATCTCGGCAACCGACGCGATATGCTCCTTTGGGATAACGAGGATATGAGTCTTTGCCTGCGGAGCAATGTCGCGAAATGCAAGAACAGTCTCATCCTCATATACCTTTGTTGACGGAATCTCTCCGGCAATTATCTTACAAAATAAGCAATCTGACATAATCACAATCTCCTATTACTTACTTTTTACAAATTCTGCTGCAACCTTGAGAGCTTCTGCAAGCTTTGTGACATCGTTTCCGCCTGCCATAGCGAAGTCGGGCTTTCCGCCGCCGCTTCCGCCTGCTGCCTTTGCAGTTTCGCGGACAAGGTCACCTGCCTTTATTCCTTTTGCAACGGCATCCTTACCGCAGGTAGCAGTAAAGACTATTTTCTCACCATTTACACTTGCAAGAACTGCGCAGACAGAAGAATCAAGGCTTCTCATCTCATCGGAAATTGCGCGGAGATCATCGCCCTTTGCATTCTTTATCTCTTTTGCAACAAACTTGATTCCGCCAAAGTCGGAAGCTTCCTTAAGGTAATCTGCTGCATCGAGAGCTGCCATACGGGAGTTCATAGCAGAAAGCTGCTGACGGAGAGATTTGATCTCCTCGCTCTGGTTCTCTGCCTTTATGATAACTTCCTTCGGAGCTGCCTTGAGAGCATCTGCAACGCTTGAAATTGTATTTTCAAGCTCTGCAATCTTTCCGAGAACAGCCATTCCGCAGATAGCTTCAATTCTTCTTACGCCTGCAGCGACACTTGACTCGGATGTAATCTTTACAAGACCTGCCTTTGCGGTGTTGTCAAGGTGTGTTCCGCCGCAAAGCTCAAGCGAGAAGTCGCCCATTGTTACAACGCGGACTGTTTCGCCGTACTTTTCGCCGAAAAGTGCCATTGCGCCAAGCTTCTTAGCTTCATCTATCGGCATCTCGCGGACCGTAACCTCAAGTCCTTTGAGAATCTTTGCATTTACCTCGCTCTCAACCTTAGAAAGCTCCTCTGCTGTCATTGCGGAGAAGTGAGCAAAGTCAAAGCGGATGGAGTCAGGACCTACAAGAGAACCTGCCTGCTCAACATGAGTTCCGAGAGTGTTACGGAGAGCCTTCTGGATAAGGTGGGTTGCAGAGTGTGCGCGGCGGATAGCATCGCGGCGACACTTACAGACCGAAGAGGTGACCTTGTCGCCCTTTGCGATTGTTCCCTCAACGACTTCACCTATGTGGAGGAACTTTCCGTCCTTTGTCTTCTTTACATTTGTAATCTTGATTTTGCCTGTTTTTGCAACAATTTCACCTTCGTCAGCAAGCTGACCGCCCGACTCTGCATAGAACGGTGTGCGGTCGAGAACAAGCTCTACGCTATTTCCTGCTTCAGCAGATGCTACAACCTCACCGTTTGATACGAGAGCGAGAATCTTACCTTCAGAAGTAAGTGTGTCATATCCGACAAACTCTGTCTTTACGCTCTTGTCAAGACCGAGGTCAAGCTTTTCCCAAGCAAAATCGCCAAGTGCCGCCTGAGCTGCACGGGCGCGCTCACGCTGTTCGTTGAGGCATGCATCAAAACGGTCGCGGTCAACAGAAAGACCCTTTTCCTCGAGGATTTCGAGAGTGAGGTCAATCGGGAAGCCGTACGTATCAGCGAGCTTGAACGCATCGTCGCCCGAGAGAACCTTGCTGCCTGCGTCAAGAGTCTTCTTCATCATATCTTCGAGGATGGAGAGACCTGCGTCAATCGTGCGGTTGAAGCCCTCTTCCTCCATGCTTATAACCTTCTTGATATATTCCGCCTTATCGGAAAGCTCAGGATATGCTCCGCAGCTTTCGTGGATAACGTTATCGCAGACATCGTGGAGGAAGGTTCCCTTTATACCGAGGAGCCTTCCGTGACGAGCTGCACGGCGGAGAAGACGGCGGAGAACATAGCCGCGCCCTTCGTTTGACGGCATAACACCGTCACATACCATCATCGTTGTTGAACGGATATGGTCGGTAATGATACGGAGAGAGATATCTGTCTTATCGTCATCGCCGTAATTTACCTTTGCAATACGGGAAATATGAGCAGTAACATTCTTAACCGTATCAACATCAAAGAGTGACGGAACACCCTGCATGATGCAGGCAAGACGCTCAAGGCCCATACCTGTATCAATATTCTTCTGCTTGAGCTCTGTGTAGTTGTTGTTGCCGTCGTTGTTGAACTGTGTGAAAACAAGGTTCCAGAACTCGACATAACGGTCGCAGTCACAGCCTACCTTACAGTCAGGAGAGCCGCAACCGTTCTCAGGACCGCGATCAAAGTAAATCTCCGAGCACGGACCGCACGGACCTGCACCGATTTCCCAGAAGTTATCTTCCTTGCCGAGGCGAACCATGTGCGACGGGTCAACGCCGTGAACATTTACCCACATATCGTAGGTTTCATCGTCGTCGAGATAAACCGAAACATAAAGCTTTTCCTTCGGAATCTCGAGAACTTCAGTTACAAACTCCCATGCCCACTTTGTAGCATCCGGCTTGAAGTAATCTCCGAATGAGAAGTTGCCGAGCATTTCGAAGAATGTACCGTGGCGCGAGGTCTTACCTACGCGCTCAATGTCTGGGGTACGGATGCACTTCTGGCAAGTAGTAACCCTCGTTCTCGGTGGAGTAGCCTCACCCGAGAAGTACGGCTTCATCGGCGCCATACCCGAATTTATAAGCAAGAGAGAATTATCCCCCTGCGGAAGAAGCGGAAAACTCTTGAGCCTTAAGTGACCTTTGCTTTCGAAGAACGAAAGATATTTTTCACGAAGCTCGTTCAAACCCATATACTTCATTTGTAAAAACCTCCGATACGATATTCTTCAAAGTTACATATCTAAACAATTTTATACATCATATATTATACACCAACTTATCATTTGATGTCAAACAAAACTGTTTTCAGATATTTAACTTGTCTTTTTGCTGCAATTGATGTAAAATGTAATATGAATTGAAAGGAGTGTCCTCATTATGAAAAAAATTATCTGCGGTCTTCTCGCCGCTGTATCGTTGCTCGCTCTTCTCGCAGGTTGCGGTGCCCCAATAAAAGAACCGCCCCAGATAGGCTTTCTTGTCGGAAACCAGTTTTCGGGATATCGCGTCGGTATCGTAAACTCACTTAATTCCGAAGACGAGGTAGTAAAGGAGATAGGTTCTCCCGAAATCGTAAAGTTTTCATCGGTATCAAAAGCTCTTTCAAGTCTCAGAAACGACAAGATTCACGGTGTTGTTCTCCCAGCAGCTTATGCAGAAGACGCGCTTGAAAAGTATTCCGACATCAGCAAGCTTTATGTCACTTTCATTGAAAAGAAAATCTGCGGAATTTCTGATTCCCATAATGAGTTTGCATTTGGCGTAAACGCTGCAGCTACAACTATCCAGAATAACGGTATGTCAAAGGAAATTGCCGCAGCCCACGCAGGAAACGGAAAATTTGTCCGCCCGGCAGATTACGATAAGGTAGAAGGTCGCGTTCTCCGCGTCGGAGTTTCTTCCGCAAACGGTGCACCGCTTTGCTATAAGGACAAAGACGGTAAGCTTTGCGGAATCAATATTGATACTGCTTATGCCTTTGCTGAAAGAATTCACGCGGACCTCGTAATTTCAGAATACGAAAATGACGAAGCTCTCTGCAAGGCTATTGACGATAAGGAGATTGACCTTGCTCTCAGCGATTTTATCAACAGCAAGGATAACCCGCTTACATTGAAATATCACTTTACGCATCCGTACGCCGACATCTCAACACATATTCTCATAAAGGGCGAGACTCCAAAGGTTGCAACAGAAGGTCTCTCAGCTCTCGGAAAGTAGTTTAAATAAACAAACAAGCTGTGGCAATGCCACAGCTTGTTTGTTTATTTATATCCGTTCGGGTTCTGCGACTGCCAGCGCCATGTGTCACGGCACATATCGTCGAGGTCCTTCTCTGCCTTGAAACCGAGCTCACGCTCTGCCTTTTCAGGGTCTGCAAAGCACGCACCGATATCGCCGGGACGACGGGGAGCTATCTTATAGTTTACATCGCGTCCGCAAGCCTTTGAGAACGCCTTTACCATATCAAGAACGCTGTATCCCATACCCGTTCCGAGGTTGTAGGTTACAACGCCGGCGGGTTTTGATATCTTCTCAAGAGCTCTAAGGTGACCGTTTGAAAGGTCAACTACATGGATATAATCGCGAACGCCCGTACCGTCGGGTGTGTCGTAATCATCACCAAAGACCGAGAGGCACTGAAGTTTTCCGACCGCAACCTGGGAAATATACGGGACGAGGTTGTTCGGAATTCCGTTCGGGTCTTCTCCGATGAGTCCGCTTTCGTGTGCGCCGACGGGGTTGAAGTAACGGAGAATTGCGATGTTCCATCCCTTATCTGAAACATACAAATCGCGAAGAATTTCCTCAATCATAAGCTTTGTTCTGCCGTATGGGTTTGTGCATGAAAGCGGAAAATCTTCCTTTATCGGAACCGTGTGCGGATCGCCGTAAACGGTCGCAGAAGACGAGAATACAATTCTCTTTACATTGTGCTTTGACATAATATCAAGAAGATTGAGTGTACCTGTGATGTTGTTATGATAATACCTTATCGGAATGCTGACGCTCTCGCCGACAGCCTTAAGACCTGCAAAATGAATTACGGCGTCAATGCCATTCTCCTCGAAAACTGCGTTTGTAGCTTCATAATCAAGAAGGTCAGCATTGTAGAACTTGAAATCTTTTCCCGTAATCTTTTTTACACGGCGCAAAGATTCCTCCGAGCTGTTTGACAAGTTATCAAGAACAACTATGTCATACCCTGCCTCGAGAAGCTGCACGCACGTATGGCTTCCTATATAGCCTGCGCCACCTGTTACCAATATATTCACCCAAAACACCTCTTTTATATTTTAAAAAATCCCCTCATTACGAAAATCATCTCAGCAAGAAGCCTTGATGCAAAAATGCCATCCTTGCCCTTTATATGTCCGCGAATCGCAAATCCGCCCGATGGCTCGCATATTGCACTTTCTTATAGCGTCCATATTTATCATACTTATTATACTATCAACATACGAATTATTCAAGTCCGCAATTTTTACCAGACCAAATTCTTTTGCTTCTTCAAAGTCCACACACTTCGGAAAAACCCCGTCCTCAATTCTTTTTTCAAATTCACGGGTTACGGAAATATCAACATCATGCTTGACGAGGTCTGTGTAGGCGTTCTCTTCAGCAAGAGCTATTTGAGAACCTTTTCAAGAAGAATACAGATTTTTCCATAATTGACTACTACACGAATCTCAAAATTTCGCGTGCGAAAATACTCATCCAAAAAGGCGAGCTGTCTTTTTCGGATATTGCCGAACTTCCGTCTTATTCTTCAATTCACTCTTTTCCCCGTGTCTTCAAGAAAAAAGCAAGTCTCTCCCACACGGAATACAAATTAAAAAAATCACTTTAATTTTTCCGCATTTTACTGTATAATCAAATAAACAAATAATAAGGAGAAAAAATTATGATATATTCTTTTGACGGTATGACCCCGAAAATTGCAAAATCTGCTTTCATCGCAGAAAGCGCCGACATAATCGGCGATGTAACAATCGGTGGAGGCTCAAGCATCTGGTTTGGTGCAGCTCTCCGCGGTGACGAGGGCAAAATCGTAATCGGCGAAAACTCAAATGTTCAGGATAATGCAACCGTACACAATAACACGCGGATCGGAAACGGCGTAACCGTTGGTCACAACGCCATACTCCACGGCTGCGAATTTGCAGATAACTGCCTTATCGGTATGGGCGCAACTATCCTTGACGGCGGTAAAAGCGG
>JAZTWZ010000140.1:0-10164 GCA_045636165.1 Eubacteriales bacterium | reverse complement strand
CGCTTCTATTTTGAAAATAAAATTCTCGCAAACGAGAACGAGGAGATCCGCGCATCGTGGCTCTCCATCATCTCCCTCGTACGCGATATGCTTCTTACACTTCTTGATATTTTCTCAACAGAAATTCCGTCAATAATGTAATTTTTGGTTTCCTTATTCTGCAGCGCCCGAAATCTCGGGCGTTGCAGTTTTTTACAAGGAAACGGACTCTTTTATTTCCGCAGACGGAAAAATATCCGTTTTGCCTCTTGCGCATATTAAAAGAGAAAGGAGGCGAAACTAAAAAGCAGATGAAAATTTTTAAAAATTCATCAAAAATTTTTCTCGCGCTCATTATTTCTCTTTCATTTATAATATCGGCAAGCGCGGCACGGGAGCTTGTCCCTCTCGGACACACGGCAGGAATCAAGATTTCTTCAAAAGGCGCAGTTATCGTAGGTTTTTCGGAAACGGATGGCGAAAGCCCTGCGAAAACTTGCGGACTTCGGGTTGGCGACATTATAACAAAAGCCGGAAACAAGGAAATTTCTTCAAACGAATCTCTTCTCTCCGCAGTGGAAGAAAGCCGCGGAAATCCTATCACTATTGAGTATATCCGAAACGGAAAAACTCATACCTTATCGGTCTCTCCCAAGAAGACTGAAGGCGGCTTTGCCATCGGTGTTTTCGTCAGAGATTCCGTAGCCGGAATCGGAACGCTCACCTACCTAGACCCCGTAAGCGGCTCCTACGGCGCACTGGGGCACGGAATAAGCGACAGCAAGACGAGCACCATCGTTCCTCTGCGCGACGGCGAGCTTCTCCCGTCAAAGGTTGAGAGCGTGAAACGCGGTCGTCCGGGTGAACCGGGCGAGCTTATAGGGAGCTTTGACACTTCAAAAAGCATTGCGACAATTGACAAGAATGACGAAACGGGAATTTTTGGTAAAGTAACGGATAAGGCCTTGGCAAACGCACAGAAGACCTATATGACAGCAGAGAAAAACGAGCTTCACCGAGGAAAAGCGACTATTCTCTCAAACATTGACGGTGACGAGGTAAAGGAATATGACATTGAAATAACAAGCATTTACTTTGACGGCGAGAAAACGAAAAATATGCTCATACGCGCGACTGACCCTGAGCTTATAGAAAAGACGGGCGGTATCGTCTGCGGAATGAGTGGATCTCCTATCTTGCAGGACGGAAAACTCGTGGGTGCCGTAACTCATGTCCTCGTCGGCGACCCGACAAAGGGATATGCAATATTTATAGATAATATGCTGGAGTCAGCAGGATAAATTTTGACAGGGGCAAACTGCCCCTGTCTTTTTTCTTCTTTTTATGTTATAATTAAGTAACTACAAATGAGAGAAGGATACCCGAATGAACATCGATAATAAAAAAGCGGCTATTATAAGAAAGCTCGTCGGCGCGGAGAAGCTGTACGGTATTATGTCGCTTGCGACAAAGCTTCCCTACATCGCCGCAAATGAAAAAACAAGTGATAATGAGATTTACTTGTTTGATGCGCTTGAATATGCATACACTCCCCTTAAAGAGCTCAAGGACGAAGGCAACACTGTTGACATATTCGAGGTTGATAAGAATACCAGAATGCCGTTCTTTGCGCTTCTTTGTACGGTTGGCATAACAAGCATTATTTTTAACGCAGAATCAGAGGAAGAAGACCGAGTCCCGCTTAATCTCTTTGTAAAATCGCCGAAGGAACTTCCCGAAACAGGTCAAGATTGGTTTGAAAACCCCGAGCTTCAGCTTAAAGCCGCATACTTTATGCAGGATGAGGCGAGGAATAAGGTTTCTGACATTTTGGGCAAAAGGCAGGAAGAAATCACCAAATGCTTTAACGCGGGCACTTTTCTCGTCATCTACAACGAAACGGGTGAGCTCCCCGTTGTTCGCTTTGAAGACCATACGCGTTATGTTCCCGTTTTTACTGACCTTTTTGCGGCAAGACAGTTCGCGACGGAGGAGCAGGTAAAGCTCGGTGCGCTTCCGGGCGATAAAATTGCTTCGATTCTTCCGCCCGAAACAGAGGGCGTTGTCATTAACCCGAACACGCTTTGCTTAAGGCTTAATCTCTGCAAGGAGTAACTACTCAATAAAGCTTTAATTAAAAAATCACCGTGAGGATAACCTCACGGTGATTTTGTTTTGTTATATTTCCGTTTAATTGTACAGTTTGTTTTCAAAAACAAACCTATTTCTTTTTGACAAGATCCGGCTCTATCATTATCTGAGCCTTATAGCGATGATAATAATCTCTCACAACACTAAGCTCATCTGCCGTAAAGCGCGCCTTTGCAAGCTTATATGCCGCAAGACGCTCGTCTCGTGTAAGACCTCCTGCAAGAAGAGACGCAAGATAAGATATATCCCCACCTGAAAGGTGTGAAGTTATAAGCCGTACCATTGCAAGCTTCTCTTTTCGCGAAATAGAGTTTATAAGGTTTTCTGTAAACTTATCTACGGCTTCTGTTCGGTTTTCTTCCGTAGACACTTTTTCTTTAGGACTGTCTTTATGCGACTGACCGTGACTCTCAGAGGAAACCGGACTCTTTGTTTCGCCCGTTATGTCAGGTGTCTCTCCCTCTGCTTGAGGAGTTTCTTCTGCCTCTCCATCTGTCACTTGTATTTCCCCGTTTACCATAGCTTCGAGGTCGGAAACCGTTATCTCTCCACTATCTATCATATTGTCAACCACCGAAGATATCATTTTTTTCTGAACATAATCAATGGCGACATTATACGCTACAAAGCCTGCTGCGACTATAAATGCAATTATGCAAAGGAGAACTATAAGGGTTCTTTTTGTTTTCTTTTTCATTATAAACTCTCCACTAATACTTTTGAATAGTATACAAGCGTCCGTCTTCTATGATCGGACGCTTGTAAAAATAACTTAAATCAAAATTATGCTTCCGGAACAATCATTTTTACAGTATATGTCTTGTTTCCGATAGTGCCCTCAAATGAAGCAGCGTTGTAAGCGATGCAATCAATATCGCGCTCGTCAAAGAGCTTCTGCATCCACTTATCTGCAGACACATCGCCTTCGTATGCGATGTATGCACTTTCGACCATATCTGCAAGATTACCAAGTGTCATGCTGGTTGAAGTTGTTCCACCTGTAGTAATTCCGAGCATTTCTGAAACAGCGCGGCTTGTAGAATCTAACATCTCTTCAAGAAGGTCGCTAAGAGCTTTTTCTTCGTTTGTATCGAAATCAACTTCGCTAAAACCGTCAGAAGCAATATCTACATTCTTATTTGCGACAACGCAAAGCTCGTGGAGGATGATGTCTCTCCAGCCTGCACCTTCAAGAGCGCTGAGGTCAAATGTAATTGTTGAACCGCTGATTGTTGCATAAAGCTTTGTTTCCTGCGGACCATAAGAAATCCATGTACCGTTGTTGCTTGCGCCTGTGATGATTTTGAAAGAGTCGCCTGCAGCTGTACCGCCGCCACCGCCGCCAACCGGAGGCTTCGGCTTATCTTCGCCCGGCTTATCGTCATCTTCTACCGGAGGAACTACCGGAGTTGACGGAGTCTCGTTGTAGTCTCCCGGACGGACAACCTGACCCTCTGCTCCTGCCGGAAGAGTTACATCACCGCCACGGATAACGATATTTCCTTCAACTGTAACACCTGAAAGGTCAACAGTAGCATTGCCGATACCGTCAACAACATAGATGTCACCCTTTACGATAGCACCTGTAAGGACAATTGCCGGATCGTTGATGACAACGCTGCCTTCGATTACAACGCCGTTGTAGTCAACACCGGCCTGTGCGAAGTAGCAAACGATACGGTCGAGCATTGCTGCAAGCTCTGCACGGGTTACATTGTCCTTCGGACGGATAGTATTTCTGGTGTCACCGAGGACAACCTTAGCATCGATAAGAGCGTTTGTTGCGTACTCTGCCCAAGCAGAAACCATTGCATCGTCATTGAACTTTGCTGATGCATCTGCTGTCTTCGGGATAATAAGGAATGTACGAACGAGAAGAGCGAATGTCTGCTCACGGGTAATCGGATCATTCGGCATCATCTTGTTTCCTGAGCCGTTGATGATCTTTGCAGCAACGCCAGAGGAAATATAATCATAATACCACTGACCTTCAACTACATCGATGTAAGACGAGATATCTGCCTTTATTCCCATGGAATCAAGAACGCGAACCATCATTGTTGCGAGCTCTGCGCGAGTGAGGTTATCATCCGGACGGATAAGACCTGCATGGCCGTTCATAACGCCGTTGCCAACTGCACAGTTAAGACCACGGTACTTCCAGTCCGAGCTTGCCGGAGCATCAGAGAAAATTCCGAGGTGATGAGCTTCCTTGTGGCCTGTGTAAACAGTCTTCACAGATGTTACCCCTTCAGCACCTGCGAATGTTGCAAACAATGCAAAGCATAGCACTGCCGCAAGCAAGATTCTTAATGTTTTTTTCATGAATAAAACACCTTCCCTAAATTTTTTCCTTTTTTGCTTTTTATTTTAACTTACCTTTCGGCAAGTATTTTACGCGAATTGCTTATAATCTGAGAAATCGGTTCGCCGATTTTCTTTACAGCTTTCGAAAAGCGCTTGTAAGTACCTTCACCCTCGCCGTGGACATCACTGCCGATAACATGGGCCTTGCCTTCTTTTAAAAGACCAAGGCACTCGCGTTTTGCCTTTCCAAATTTTAGAAGAGACTCGGCGTTTACCTGGAACATCGCGCCTTTGATATTTAAAATCTTGGCTCTGCCGCGGCTTGAATATCTGTCGATATGTGCGATTATCGGTTTTAACCCACGCTTTTCGATTATGTCGGTAACAAAATCAAACATCCAGTACGGCCATGGCTCAGGAGGAAACTCAAGAAGAATATATTTCGTATCCCCAATACAGAGCTTTTCAAGATCAGGCAGTTCAGAAATCCCTATCGCAAGCTGGACTTCTGCCGCCTTTACGATTTTTATCTCACCGTCGTACTTTTCCCGAAGTCTGGCAAAGCACTTTTCACGACGGGACAGAAACTCTTCAACGGTATTCTGTTCTATATAGAAATGAGGGGTTGCGATTATTGTATCCACTCCTGCTTCTTTCGCGTTTTTAAGCTGCGAAAGGCTCGTCTCCGAGCTTGAAGAGCCGTGATCGGCTCGTGGCAGAATGTGGGCATGAAAATCTACATACATAGTAAGAATTTCTTTCTATTTCTTTTGCTTTTTTGCTTCAGCTTCAGCTTCAGATTCAGATTCAGCAGAAAGCTCCTGCATTTTCTCTCTTGCTGCATAGCTCGAATAACCGTAGTAGCCGTAGCCGTAACCGTAACCGTACTTGTTCGCGTACTTTCTTCTGTAGCTGTACTTTGTAAACAGCTCTGCCTTCTCGGAGCCGTTGAAAACAAAGCCGAGAACCTTTCCTCCGACGCTGTGGATATTTTCAACCGTTTTCTTGATTGTATTAAGCGGAGCTTTCTTCTCTCGAACAACGAATACTACGCCGTCAATCTTCGAAGCAAAAACCGAAAGGTCTGATACAATGTGAACGGGCGGAGTATCAATAAACACAAAGTCATAAGTCTCCCGAAGCTTTTTAAAAAGCTCTTCAAAACGCGGTGACATCAAAAGCTCCGACGGAGACGGCGGAAGCGTTCCTGCAGGAATAACATCGAGACTTTCATACTCGGTTTTCAAAATCGGGACCTCTTCCGTAAGATCTCCGAGATAATCGGAAAGACCGGGAGAGAGCGGAACGCTCAAGTGGTTATGAATCTGCGGTCTTCTCATATCCGCATCAATAACAACAATTTTTTTATCTACTCCGGCAAAGGATATGCCGAGGTTCAGACAGTTTGTAGTTTTACCTTCGTTTGCAACGGTACTTGAGAACGCGACGACCTTTCTTTCTTCATGGAGCATAAAGAGAAAGTTTGTACGCATCTTCTTATATGCCTCGACGATAGCGAAATGGCTGTCAGGCTTAAGAAGGCCGCGTTTTGGGTCTTTTTGGACAGCGGCATCTTTTTTCAAGAGTCGCGAAACACGCTTTGCCATAATTACTTCGCCCTCTCTTTCTTCTTGTGACGGGACTTTTTACCCTTTGACACTTCTTCCAAAAGCTCAAATGAGGGAATAATACCGATAATCGGAAGACCGTCAAACGCTTCCTCAAGCTCGAGCTCGTCATGAACTCTGCCGTCCATAAACTCATTGAGGATGAGAATACCTACTGCGAGAATAGCACCTATAAGCGCACCGAGGATTGTATTCTTCGGAATATTCGGAGCCGACGGGCTCTTCGGGAGCGTTGCGCTGTCGATAAGCGTAACCCTACCGCCGCTAATAACTCTTTCGATTTCGCCCGGTGCAACTTTGGTAATCGTATCTGTCAAAATCGCAGCCTCGCGCGGATCAGGATTCGTAACCGAGATTCTGAAAATTTCCGTTGAAGAAACCGACTGCGCCGAAATCATACCTCTTACCTGATCAATGGTATAATCAAGCCCTGATTCCTTTATAACCTTGCTGAGAACCGTACGGCTGTCAAGGATAACAACGCAGGTATCAAGAAGCTCTCGCGAAACATAAAGCTCGTTTGAAGTAACGGATGTTGACTTTCTTTCTGCCGTACCCGAAACATGAAGCAATGCATTCGAGGTATAAACGGGCGTGATATAGTATGCGCTCACAGCATAAAAGAGAACACCGAAAACAATAATCGCCGCGATGATTTCTCTGAATCGCGAAAGCAGCATAAATAAGGTTTTTTTGAAATCTAATTCCATCAGACTCTTCCTCTCATAATCTGAAACATCATAATACCCCAAAAGGGGATAATTCGCTAATTTACCATTATGATAATGTTAACATATTTAAATAATTTTGTAAAGATATTTTTCTGTTTTTTGGCTACTGCTCAAGAAAATCTGTTATTATTTTCTCAGCTGCAGAAGCCGCTTCCCCGTTGTTTTCGATTTTTACATCAGCAAAGTGCAAGTATTTATCTTTTCTTCTTTCATAATGCGCCGCGACATCGGTTGAAAGAGGTCTTCCCTCGGTTGAAAGCTTATCGAGACTTCTTTCAATCAGATAGACTTTCCCGTTTTGAGAAAGGTAGCCGCGGTTTTCTTCTCTTTCGCAAACTCCGCCACCTGTTGCGATTACAACTCCGCTTTCCTTTGCCACATCGGCTATAACACGGCTTTCTATTTCGCGGAAGACATCCTCGCCCTGTTCTGTTATGATTTTTGCAGGTGCGCCATATTGCTTTTCAATTTCTTTATCCGTATCAACAAATCTGCGCGAGAGAGTTTCTGCGACGATAGCCGCAACCGTGCTTTTCCCGCTTCCGGGCATACCTATAAGAATTATGTTCGAAAGCGCGCGACGAACAGACATAACCGCTTCTTCGATAAGACTCTCCGAAAGCTTTTCCCCAAGAAAAACCTCTGCTGCGCGAAAGCCCTGCGCCGCAAGCATATATAAACCGCCTATATGCGGTATTCCGAGATTTTCCGCGTCAAGGAGAAGCTTTGTCTTAAGCGGATTATAAACAACATCGGCAACTCCCTCACATTTGGGAAAACGCGAAAGGTCAATCGGCGCAACCCCGTTTTTCGGATACATTCCGACAGGGGTTGTGTTGATTATTATTTCGGTACCCGAAAGCGCATACACATTCTCATAGTTTATCGCGCCGTTTCTTGAAACGACCGTGACTTCTCCTGCTCCAAGTTTTTTCAGTGCAAGGCGCGCGGTTTTCGAGGTTCCGCCGCTTCCGAGAACTATTACCTTCTTATCGCGGACAACTATTCCGCCTGCATTCAGCATATACATAAAACCGAAGACATCGGTATTGTCTCCGAACACTTTACCGTCGCGGTATGTAATTGTATTTACGCATCCTGCCTCACGCGCGGTATCGGTGAGCTCATCGCAGAGGGAGAGGGCAAGCTCTTTATAGGGAATCGTTACATTCATTCCCGAAAGCTCGCCGCTTTTTATAAAACTTTCTGCCTCTTCGCGACTTTTTGCGTAATATTCATATTCATAATTTCCGAAAACGGAATGTATCTGCTTTGAAAAGCTGTGGCGCAAGGTCTCACCCAGAAGCCCGAATTTCATTGTCACTTTTCCCTCTCTTTGATTTGACTTATAAAAATATTATACCACATCTGCCCTCGCTTTGAAAACCCTTTACAAATAGTATAATTTGGCATATAATATACATATTGTTACAAAATTTGGGGGTTTTTATATGAATACAAATTTTCCGAGAACGCTTTCACTTCTCCGAAAGGAAAGCGGACTGAGCCAGAGAAGCGTTGCAAAGGCGCTTCAAGTCTCGCAGGCTGTTCTCTCACATTATGAAAACGGCCTTCGCGAGCCGGGGCTTGAGTTTGTCGCAAAGGCGGCAGATTACTATAAGGTATCGTGCGACTTTCTCCTCGGCAGAACCATGTCGCGAGAAGATTACACAATAAAGCCCGAGGACCTTCCCGATATGTCTGAAGAAAAGGACAATGTCCTTCGCGGAAGTATGCTCGCGGCACTTTCAAAAAAGCTTATCGTAAATTCCGTAAGCCTTATTTTCGACATCGTCGGAAAGGCAAAGAGCAAGAAGCTCATTTCGGAAACCGCTATGTTCTTCAATGTCGCGATATATAAGGTTTTCAGGACTCTCTATGGCGCCTGCGGAAAAAACAGTGAAGACTTTTTCTCCGTAAATGACAAGGTATGGGCGGAGCTTGCAAACTCTGAAATGGCGATGAACTCCTTTAACATCAAATGCGCGGCAGAGAATGTGAAAATCGGTGAGGATGCGGAAGAATCAAAGCTTCCCGAGCTCTCCCCCGAATACATCTCGGGCGAATACCCTGCCCTCACGCAGTCCCTCCTCTCTGTTTTGCAGACGGCAGGCAAAAGACTTGAAGAAAGGCTTTAAAATATGAAGGAGAAAGCTCATATTTTTTATTTTGATTATCTGCGAATTCTTGCGGCATTCTTCGTAATCTTTATGCATGTCGCGTCAGGACCGCTTGCGCGCGGAATAAACGCGGGCTGGCACGGGCTTAATATTCTCACGAGCCTTGCCTTTATTTCCGTACCGCTGTTTTTTATGATGTCGGGATATCTCATCCTTTCAAGCGAGAAGACGGAGAATGTTTCAGTTCTGTTCCGCCACCGCCTGCCGAGACTTGTTCTTCCGCTCATCTTCTGGAGCATAGTCTCCGTTGTTTTCAGGCTTTATCTCGACGATAACCTTTCTCTCATCACGGTATGGAAGAACCTCATCCCTACTCTCGCCTCGCCTGCGTGGATTCATCTGTGGTATATGTACACGCTCATTGCGCTCTATGTCCTCTCACCGTTTCTCCGCGCTGCAATATGTAACCTTTCGCGCGGCGGTCATATACTTATGCTTTCAATTATCGCTGCAATTTCTCTCCGTTCAATGCTCACGGCACTTCTACCTGCAAGCTGTGACCGCTTTCTGCAGATAGACATAATAAACAAGCTTGAATTTTTCGGCGGACATCTTGCGACATTCATTCTCGGATATTATCTCGGCAACGCAAAGAAGAAGTTTTCAAATATTCTTCTTGTTACAGTGGCTGCAGTAACGCTTGCTGCAATTATCCTCGGGACATACTTCATTTCAAGCGCAAACGGAACATATCTGCAGGACTTCCAGCGACAGAGCGCAGGCTTTGAGGTTATCCTCGCCGCAACAATCTTTCTTCTCTTTAAGCAGAATACGAAAAGAGAAGCGCCGTCAAGGGTGCTTTCCGAAATCTGTGCACTCTCGCTTCCCGTATATCTTATGCACAACCTCATTCTGTTCTATATAAATAAGATGGGGTATGGCGCAGTTTCGTTTGTTGATACGCTTAAAATAAGCATTCTTCTCTTTGGCGCGTGCATCGTTGTTTCAAAAACGCTTGCAACCGTACCCTTCCTCTCCTTTGCATCAACGGGAATTTCTTTTCGCGATGCAAACCGTTCCTGCAACTGGGTATATACATTCAGGCGGTTGTTTAAGAAGGGATAAAAAGGCTTCCACCCTTGGTGGAAGCCTTTTTCAAAACCCCGTTGCGATTATAACGGCAAGTTCCGTAATGCCTGCTATTATCACTCCGTCAAGCACCTTGACGGAGATTTTTGTATCTTTATA
>JAZTWZ010000139.1:0-8146 GCA_045636165.1 Eubacteriales bacterium | reverse complement strand
GCTTGCATTAAATGCGGAAAGTGCGAGAGTAACTGTCCGCAAAACATCGATATCAGAGAAAAGCTTTCGAAAATCGAGAGAATCGTGAAAGGATGAGTGGCTGTGAATTTTGCTACCTGGTTTGTCATAGCGATTGCAATTATAGTCCCCGTTGCGATATACATGTCTCAGAATAACAAATAATTATAAAAAGGAAGTAAAATCATGAGTAAGGAAAAAATCTTTGAATTCATCTTAGAGCTTATTGCCTCAATCGGAGTGAAAATTCTTTTTGCCGCAATCGTTTTGTTTGTCGGCAACAAGCTGATTAAATTTGCGAAAAAGTGGATAAAAACTTCGAAAAAGCTTGATAAAATTGATATGGGTGTAAGAACTTTCCTTGGAAGTTTTCTTGGAATAACACTTTATATTGTTCTGTTTATATCAATAGCTATGATTCTCGGAATCCCGACAACATCGTTTATAACTGCGCTTGCTTCCTGCGGTGTTGCGATAGGTCTTGCGCTCCAGGGAGCACTCGGGAACCTTGCGGGCGGAATAATGATTCTCATCTTCAAGCCGTTTAAGGTAGGAGATTATATAACTACAGCTTCAAACTCAGGAACAGTTTCAAATATAACGATTATGTACACCGTTCTCAAAACGCCGGATAACAAGGTCATAACAATTCCTAACGGTACCCTAACAAACTCGGTCATCGAAAACTATTCTTCTTCGGATAAGAGAAGGGTTGACCTCGTCTTTACAACAGCATACGACTGCGATATTGAAAAGGTAAAAGAGATTTTACTCGGTGCAGCAAACAGACACGAAAAAGTATTGAAGGATCCTGAACCGTTTGCGCGTCTCACAAAGCACGGCGACAGCGCGCTTGAATACACTGTTCGTGTATGGTGTAATGCTGCTGATTACTGGGATGTAAACTTTGATTTGATTGAAACTGTAAAGAAAGAGTTTGATGCTAACGGAATATCCATTCCGTATCCGCAGATGGATATACATATTGAAAACGGGAAAATCTGATTGACGAAGAGGAAAAAGTATGACAGAGTTGCTTTATCTCAAAAATGCGTACTGTGATGAATTTGAAGCGACAGTAATCTCCTGCGAAAAAAGCGGAGAGGGTTACGATGTCGTTCTTGATGCGACGGCTTTCTTCCCTGAAGGTGGTGGACAGGCTTCCGACGAAGGAACGATTGACGGTATTCCGGTGCTTGATGTCCAGATGCGCGACGGAGTTGTTGTTCATAAGGTGAACTCGCCTCTTGAGGTTGGGGAAAAGGTTTCGGGAAGACTCAATTTCGCGCTTAGATTTTCCAGGATGCAGAGGCACTCGGGCGAGCATATCCTTTCGGGAATCGTTCACTCGCTTTATGGATATAACAATGTCGGCTTTCACATGAGCGATGTTGAAATGACGGTCGATTTTGATGGCGTTCTTACTGCTTCTGACCTCAAAAGGGTTGAAAAGGAAGTTAACTTTACACTGTGGAAAAACCTTGATATTACAGTATCTTTCCCGACTGCGGAGGAGGAGAAAGCGTTTTTCTACAGAAGTAAGCTTGAGAATATCAAAAATCTTCGTCTTGTAACGATTGAGGGAGTTGACTGCTGCGCTTGTTGCGCGCCGCATGTTGCAAAAACGGGCGAAATCGGGCTTGTGAAGATAATTGACGCAACGCCGAATAAGGGTGGAACGCGCCTTACCGTACTTGCAGGCGAGGTTGCGCTTTCAGATTATGCGCGACTGAATTCTGCGAGCAAAGCTATGATGAAAACTCTCTCTGTATCGCGTGAAGATGTCGCGGATGCGGCAAAACGGCAGGTTGACCTTGTGAGTGCACTTCGGTTTGAGAATCGCGAGCTTTCAAAGCGTCTTGCCTGGAGCGAGCTTGCGCCGCGTGAAGTTGACTCTTCGGCGTATGCTTTTTCGAAGAATCTTTCGTACGACGAGCTTTGCCACTGCGCTAATATGTTGTCAGCCGAGGGGAAAGAGGTATCACTCCTTTTCTCAAGCGATGATGATAAAAACTATATCTATGTAATAAGCAGTGCATCAATTGATGTGCGACCGATGGTAAAAAGCCTTAACGGAGCCTTTGACGGTCGCGGCGGAGGAAAGCCGAATTACGCGCAGGGAAAAATAGTTTCCGACTCTGTTGAGGAAATAGAAAAATTTGTGAAAGAGATTTTAGGTTAGGTTTATGAAACAAATTGCGGCAGGTATCCTTGCTCATGTTGATGCAGGAAAAACGACTCTCTCTGAGGGACTGCTATACACCGCAGGAGAGATACGGAAGCTCGGCAGAGTTGACGCAAGGGATAGCTTTCTCGATACAGATGAAATAGAACGCAAGAGAGGTATTACCATTTTCTCAAAGCAGGCAGTTATGTCTCTGGGAGAGACGGTGATAACTCTTCTTGACACGCCCGGACATGTCGATTTTGCGGCAGAGGCGGAGAGAACGCTTTCTGTTCTTGATTATGCGATTCTCGTCATAAGTGCGACCGACGGCGTGCAGAGCCACACTAAAACGCTCTGGGAGATGCTTGAGAGACATTCTGTTCCCGTATTTGTTTTTATAAATAAAATGGATCTTAACGGTAGCGATAAAGAGGCAGTCATTGAGAATTTAAAATCTGAACTCTCGGGAAACTTTGTAGATTTTACAGAAGCGCGTGATGTTGTCTCTGAGAATCTTGCAATGTGCGATGAAACTCTGATGGAGGAGTTTCTGGCAGGCTCGCTCTCAAAGGAGAGTGTTGTTTCTGCGATAAGAAAAAGAGCTGCGTTTCCGTGTTTTGCAGGTTCTGCTCTTAAAATGGAAGGAGTAGAGGGCTTTTTAAAAGCGTTTGATGCGCTCACGACTGCAACTCCTGCAATGGAAGAGTTTGGCGCAAAGGTATTCAAAATAAGCCAGGATGACAAAGGAAACCGCCTTACATTTATAAAGGTTACGGGCGGAAGTCTTAAGGTCAGAAGCTTAATCGAGTCAGAAAAGGTTAACGAAATCAGAATCTATTCCGGCGATAAATACAAGACCGCGGATGAGGCTTTTCCGGGCTGCGTCTGCGCTGTAACAGGACCAAAAAAGACAGTTGCAGGGCAGGGACTCGGCTTTGAGAAAAGAGCAATATCGCTCACGGCAGAGCCGATATTCTCATATCGCGTAATTTTAGAAAAAGGAACTGACCCGTCCGTTGCACTTGAAAAGTTCAAAGAGCTTGAGCAGGAGGAAACCCAGCTTCGCGTCGGCTGGAATGAGCATCTTCGCGAGATTCAGCTTCGTCTTATGGGTGAAATTCAGCTTGAGGTTATAAAACAGCTTCTCTTAAAACGCTTTGGTATGGCGATTGAGTTTGAGGAAGGGCGGATTGTTTACAAGGAAACAATCGAAAATACAGTTGAGGGCGTCGGTCACTTTGAACCGCTTCGCCATTATTCCGAGGTTCATCTTGTGTTGTCTCCGCTTCCCAAGGGCTCGGGAATGCAGTTTGAAACGGACTGTCCGGAGAGTGTTCTTGATAAAAACTGGCAGAGGCTTGTTCTTACTCATCTTATGGAGAAAAAGCATATCGGCGTTCTTACGGGCTCACCGATAACAGATATGAAGATTACGCTACGCTCGGGTGCTGCACATATAAAGCACACTGAGGGAGGAGATTTCCGCGAAGCGACATACCGCGCGGTACGAAACGGACTTATGAAAGCGAGATCGGTTCTGCTTGAACCGTATTATGAGTTTTCAATTGAACTTCCACCGATTAATATGGGGCGTGCAATGACAGATCTTGAGCTTTTGGGCGCAGAGTTTTCCATTGACCGTCACAGTGGCGATAAGGCGAAAATCAAGGGCAGAGCACCTGCGGCAGCAATACGGAACTACCAGCAGGAAATTGTTGCATACACCCGTGGAGAAGGGCGAATAAGCTGTACCTTTGACGGATACGGAAAATGCAAGAATGCCGATGAAGTTATAGAAGCGATTGGATATAATGCGGAAGCGGATATCGAAAATACGGCAGACTCTGTCTTCTGCTCGCACGGTGCAGGGTTTAATGTCAAGTGGTTTGATGTTGAAAACTATATGCATCTTGAGAGCGTTCTGAAGCCTAAAACAGCAGAAAATGAGAAGCCACGCTCGCGAAATTTCCACGCATCTGAGGATGAACTCCTTGCTATTTTCGAAATGACATACGGAAAGGTCAAGAGGAGACTCCCAACACAGGATGCACCTGTGAAAAGGGAAACTACTTCACAGCAAAAAACGGCGAAACTAAGCGGAAAACCGGGTAAGAGCTATCTCTTGATAGACGGTTATAACATCATTTTCGCGTGGGAAGATTTGAGGAAAATTTCAGAAAAAAGCCTCGAAGAAGCTCGCGTGAAGCTGATAGATTTGCTCTCTGTGTATAATGTGTTTACCGATTATGAAATTATACTCGTGTTTGACGCGTATAAGGTAAAAGGAAACCGAGGCGAGGTTGAAAGGGAGAAGGGCATAACCGTTGTTTATACGAAGGAAGCGCAAACTGCAGATGCCTATATCGAAAAAACTGCGAAGGAGCTTACTCGTCACCATAAGGTGACGGTAGCGACCTCGGACGGGCTTGAGCAGATTATTATTTTCGGAAGCGGCGCATACCGTCTCCCTGCGAGCCATCTCGAGCAGGAAGTTAAGAATGTGGAAAAGGCGGTTGTTGAAACCGTGGAAGAACATAACTTAAAAACCGACAGCAGGTTTTTTTCGGAAGACTTTGCAGAAAAGCTTCTCGAATGGCAGAAGAGAAGAGGAATAAAACAGTCGTAAATCGGGAATTGTCTTTTTTTTGTTTTTATGGTATCATTAAGGTAACCAAAAAATTAAAAGGGGTTGGCAAAATGGAAAAACTTTTCAAAATCAAAGAAAGAGGCAGCAGCGTCAAAACCGAGATAATTGCAGGTATTACAACATTCCTCGCAATGTCATATATTCTTGCGGTTAACCCGAGCTACCTCGGCGGAATTCCGGGTGCAACACCTGCAGGTATCTTTATGGCAACCGCTATCTCTGCAGCAATCGCAACGCTTTGTATGGCGTTTTTTGCAAACTATCCTGTTGCGTTGGCATCAGGTATGGGTCTCAATGCATTCTTTGCATTCACAGTCTGTGGTGCTATGGGTTATTCTTACGAAGTCGCGTTGACTTCAATATTGATTGAAGGTATTATCTTTATGATTCTTTCAATCTTCAAGTTCCGCGAAGCGCTTGTAAACAAAATTCCGAACAACTTGAAGTTCGGAATCACGGCAGGTATCGGTTTATTTATCGCAATCATCGCGCTTATAAACGCCAAGATTGTTGTTGCAGATCCGGCTACTACCGTTGCTCTTGGCGATCTCTCGTCAACAGGCGTTGTTCTCGCTCTCGTAGGACTTCTTCTCATCGGCGTTTTCAATCATTTCAAGGTTCCGGGTGCTATCCTCCTCGGTATCCTTGCTACATGGGTTCTCGGTATCATCGCTGAGCTTATCGGCTGGTATGTTCCGGACCCGGCAAATGGAGTTTATTCTGTAATTCCGAACCTCTCTATGGAGGCTATCAAGGCTAACTTCGCAGCTCCGGCACTCTTTAAGTTTGACTTTGCGTTTATCGTAAAGAACCTTCCGGCATTCCTTCTTATCACATTCACATTCCTCTACACTGATATTTTTGATACGGTCGGAACTCTTATAGGCGTTGCCGAGAAGGGTAATCTTCTCGACGAGAATGGTGAGCTTCCGAAGGCAAGCGGTGCATTGATGGCTGACGCTGTCGGTACTGTTGTCGGCGCATGTCTCGGTACTTCAACCGTAACAAGCTATGTTGAGTCAAGCGCAGGTGTTGCAGCAGGTGGAAAAACAGGTCTTGCTTCTGTAGTTACTGCAATTATGTTCCTTATCGCAATCGTATTTGCACCTATCTTCCTTGCCATTCCGAGCTTTGCGACAACACCGGCTATGGTTTATGTTGGTCTCCTTATGCTCTCGGCAATCAAGAAAGTTGACTTTGACGGTGACGTAGCTGATACGATCGGTGCGTTCCTTGCAATCGTTATGATGCCTCTTACATACTCGATTTCTAACGGTATTATGTTTGGTATGCTCGCATGGGTTATCCTCAAGGTTCTCTGCGGTAAGGCAAAAGACATTAGCGGTGTAATGTGGGTCTCTGTTGCATTGTTTGTCGCATTCATCGTATTGAAGGTTTTGGGCCTTGCATAAAAAGGAGCAATATAAAAAATGAAAGAATTTTATACTATAGACATAGCGGGACTTAAGCGTGATTTGCAGCTTTGTAAGCTGAACGAAAGCTTATACATCGGAGCATTTGTTATGTTTGGTGATGTTGAGCTTACGAAAAAATCTGCGGAAGCACTTTTAAAACTCGCTCCCGAATATGATGTTATGATTACTGCGGAATCAAAGGGAATACCGCTTTTGTATGAAATGGCGCGTCAGGCAGGAAGCAATTATTATATAATTGCCAGAAAGTCGCCGAAGCTTTATATGAAAGATGTAATCAGCGTAGATGTTGATTCGATAACCACGAGCCACAGACAGACGCTGTATCTTGATTCCAAGGATGTTGAAGCAATGAAAGGAAAGCGCGTTCTGGTTGTTGACGATGTTATCAGCACAGGTGAGTCGCTTGCAGCTCTCGAAAAGCTCATAAACACCGCAGGAGGCAAGATCGTTGCAAAGATGGCGGTTCTTGCAGAGGGCGATGCTATCGGCAGAGAGGACATAACGTATCTTGCTCCGCTTCCACTATTTGACACGGAAGGAAATCCGGTATAAGAATAAAAAGACAATTTCCTTTTTGGAAATTGTCTTTTTTTATTTTGTGTGTTATGATGTAGATGGTAGAGAATTTTCTGAAATAATATTTTGATTTTGGAGATAGAATATAATGGAGATAGTAAGACTTACGGATAAAAACACCCCTGAGTTTGAAAAAATAGTTTTGTGGAGTTATAACTGGTGGGGGAAGCCTACGGGAAAAAGTGAAGAAGAGGTGCGGTGTATTCTCGAAAATTCGCTTAAGACAGAGAGGCTTCCGCAGACATTCGTTGCGCTTTCTGACGGCGAGGCTCTCGGAATGTACCAGCTTTCTATGCACGATGATTTGGGCAGCCGTCCCGACATATACCCGTGGCTTATAAATGTGTATGTGGATGAAGCGGCACGCGGTCGGGGTGTGTGCGCCGAGATGATGAAAACGGTAGCAGAAAACGCGCGAGCGGCAAACCTTTCGGAGCTTTACCTTTACACGAAGCATATCGGACTCTATGAAAAATACGGCTGGGAGTTTCTCGAAGAGGTAAAAACCTTTAACGAAGAATCTCCGATTGAAAGACTTTACAGATTGGAGTTTTAACTATGGCAGATATATTCGGTGAGCTTGAATTTCATCTTAAAATAAAAAATGGCGATATTGGAGAGTTTGTCATTCTGTGCGGTGACCCCGGCAGAGTCTCTAAAATTACGGCGTATCTTGACGGTGCAAAGAAGGTTTCGGAAAACCGTGAGTATGTCATATATACGGGAACACTTCTTGGTGAAAAAGTTTCGGTTGCTTCAACCGGAATCGGCGGACCTTCTGCTGCGATATGCGTTGAGGAGCTTGTCCATTGCGGAGCAAAGACTCTCATCCGCGTCGGTACAAGCGGCGGAATTCGCGAGGATGTAGTCGGCGGTGACCTTGTTATTGCGACGAGTGCCGTAAGGGCAGAGGGAACGAGCTTTGAGTATCTCCCTGCAGGATATCCTGCTGCAGCAGATTTTGATGTCGCACGCGCTCTTGCAGATGAGGCGGAAGAGCTTTGCGATAAGACCTTCGGTAACTCATATCATGTAGGCGTTGTTCAGAGTAAGGACTCTTTCTACGGTGAAACAAACCCCGAAACAATGCCGGTTTCAGATATGCTTCAAAGCAAGTGGAAAGCGTATGTGGCGCTCGGATGCCTTACTTCGGAGATGGAGTGTGCAGCGATTTTCTCGGTAGCGCAGACCCGTGGAGTGCGTGCTGGTGCAGTCCTTCTTTCAATATGGAATGTTGAAAGGGAAAAGGAAGGGAAGGAAAGCCCTGACAATATGGATACAGACCGCGCAATAAGGTGTGCG
>JAZTWZ010000138.1:0-11514 GCA_045636165.1 Eubacteriales bacterium | reverse complement strand
TGTCAACACTTTTTTTCAACTTTTTTCAATTTTTTTCAGTTTCGACAAATTAGCCAATTGCACCACTTTCTTTTCCGCGTTTCTTTGTGCCATTTGTGCAGAGTTCTATTTTATATATTATATATGAAGATTTCAGAAATGCCGCGATGCTTTTAAAGCACCGCGGCATCTGAGCTTAAAAACTATCTTAGTTTTCGAAAGAGAAGATTCTTACAATCTCGCCTTCCTCAAGCTGAATGATTGCATTGAATGCACCCTCAGCAAGTTCCTGATTTCTCGGAACAGTTACAAGATGTGAACCGACATATTCGCCGTCGTTGATTGTGATAATCTTATAGCCTTCCTCTGAAAGGAGAAGTGAGTTTGTCTCATCTGCATCGAGTCTGCCGTCAGAGCCGAGAGTATGAGCCTCAAGTGAGCTGTAGTAGATGAATCTGTCACTTACGATAGATGCTGCATTTACATAGTAGAGACCTGAGTCTTTACCCTGCGGATCTGCAAGCATATCCTTTGCAAGACCACCTGCAGAGCTTATTGCGGTAATCTTACCGTCCTCCGAGAGAGCGTAGCGAACAACTGTTCCGCTCTCGTAGTTCTTGATGTTGCCGACATAGCCTGCACTCTCAGAGAAGATTGAGTTGTTGTTGAGGTCTGTTACATCGTCGATTGAAACCGCCTCAAACATACCGTCCTCACCGATGAGAGTGAACTTTGCATACGCAGAGCCTGTTGCAACATTGTACATCTGCTTTGCAGATACTACATACGCGATTGAATCTGAGCTCTTGTAGGTGATGTTTTCAAGGTTGTCGCCGTGTGTGATTGCCGCTGCAACAACGCTGTTTGAGTAGCCGCTTGTGCTTACAACAGCGCTTCCCATTGCCTTATCCTGCAGGGCGTTACTTATCGTAAGACCTTCAATGCCCTTTGCAGTCAGATCAACGAGGTTTGAGAGCTTGTATGCTCTTGCCTTTACGGGCTTGTAGTTTTCATCTGTATAGTCGCCCTCAAGGTTTCCGTAGAGAACGAAGATGATTGAAGAATCATCGCCGTAGTAGCGCTTGCCGTCGATTGAAATCGACTTATCGACAATCTTGTACTCCTTATCTGCATTCGGCTTGCGGATGCCGCCCTCATTCTCAAGATTCTTTATATCCTGATGTGAAAGGTCAACTGTTCCGTCCTCGCGGATAGAGTACTGGACAACCCAGCCAAAGCGTGCATTGTTTGCATAATCCTGTGCGCGGTCGTTGTCCTTATGATTCGGAGTTCCGGGATATCTTGTGTGGAACTTTCCAACCTTAAATGTTCCTTCTGTGTTATCCGCAAAACCGAGCTTTACATACGCGGTATCAAGCTTTTCGTCGTAGCTTGAATTCAAGATTACTGCATAGTTTTCAGAAACTGTTTCCTCTTCTGAAACTTCGATATCGAGAATTGTGTTTCCGAGAACGCGGTAGATAGTTCCTGCCTTCATCGCATTCTTGTTGTTTGTATAGAAGGATGAGAGCGAGCTGTATTCGCTCATCTGGCGGCAGAGGTTTTCATCTGCGAAATAAGTCTTACCACCGATTGTTACGGAGCCGTCGTCATTTATGCTCTCAAGAGCACCGCGGACTTCAGAAACCTTTTCGATGTTGAGCTTACCGTCTGCGAAGTAGTAGATTACATAATCATCGCGTGAAAGCTCGTCCTTCATTACGACATCTTCAAAATCAAGAGTTCCGACCTTCGGAAGAGTGATTGACTTCTTTGATTCGCTGATTGAAGAAACCTGTCCGAATGCGACAGACTCTGCAGAGTTGTTCATTCTGAACATATATGAGAAGGTCTTTCCGCCGTCAACTGAGACGAATCTGTAAGTTGCGACGCCGCCCTTGCCCATATCCTGGAAGAACGCATCGTTGCCGTTCGGGTGTGAAAGTGTTCCGCCGTCACGGAGTGTTGCGTTTGAGACATACGCAAACGGTGTGAAGTCGTTTGCTTCTGCCTTGTTGTGGAGTTCATTGTAGTTTGCATTCTTCGCAATCTTGTCTGCAGAAGACGAAGCCTTTACCTGATACTCCGTACCGTTTACCTTGAAGGAGATATACGGTGTTATGAGGGCTGAGCTGTTTGACTCGCCGTTCGGCATCATCTGGATATCGCTTGAAGTTACTTCATAGATTTTTGTGTCTGCAGTTACGATTACATTTCCGATAACCTTTACATTGTTGTATGCAAGGTTTGTGCTTGTCTTATCTGCCTTGAAGTAAACATCAACCTTCGCGCCGAGAAGCTCATCAGAAAGCGCGCGGTCAATCTTGATTGTTGAACCGGTTGTTGTTCCGTTTGAGTTCTGAGTTTCATAGTAGATTATGCTCTCCTCAGATTCTTTCTCGGTAACAGCGATTGCCGGACCGTTCTCAACCTTGATTTCTTCGCCGCTCGGGTCTTTTGTGATAGCGTAGTTTTCGTTTGCAACTACGATACCTGTTACATGCTTAAGTCCGATTACCTGCTCGCCAAGAGTCTGGTTCTTCTCGCCTGTGAGCGCATTGAACTGCGAGCCGATACCTGTTATCGGGCTGTAAACGAAGATCGGAGCAAAGATTGCATTACGCATAAGCTTTGCAACGAGCTGACGGGAAGCCGGAGCCGTGGGGTCACCGTTCCAACCGTCAAAGAGACCGAGCTCCATTGCTCTTGCAACGGTGTTTGCAGACCAGTTCTTGCCTACAAAACCTTCCTTTTCTGCATTGCAGCCAAGGATTACGAGAAGCATCTTACTTGCTTCTGCTACCGTTACATTGCCGTTGGGGTTGAACTTGTTGTTTCCGACACCTGAAACGATTCCCTGGTTGTGGCAGTAGTTGATATAACCCTTAGCCCATTTCACATTTGCATCATTTTCAACATCTGTGAATGCGCTTGCCTGCCCTGCGAAGAGGGAGCCACTGTCGTCAGAGCCGTACTTGAGCACATAAGCCATCTTGGCAAATTCTGCTCTTGTTATCTTGTCCTCGGGGCGGAAGCTACCGTCGGGGTATCCGCCGAGAACGCCGAGTTCAACGAGCATATTTACATCGTCCTGATAATTCTCCTGAATGTCTGCTGCATCGGTGAACTCTACCGCACCTGCGAAAAGTGAGAATGAAAGCATAAACACAAGTGCAAGTGCAAGAACCTTCTTAAAGTTCTTCATGTTAGAATTCCTCCTTTGTTTTTTGCAGGCCTTGTCGCCTGTCACGAGTGCTATGATACAGTATCCTGCGACGACAGTCAACGGTTTTCGACATCCTGTAAATTTGACGCAAACTTCTCGTTATATTTCGTCCTTATTGTGGTAAAAAAGAGACAAAAATTGTAAAAATTATCCATTTTTGTAATTTTTTTACATAGATTTCGCAGTTTTGAAATAGCAATTGCAAAAAGACCTTGTGAGTGATATAATATGTGAAGATATTATATAAGGAAGGTTTGAGGAGACCTACCTCCCTCGAATCTAACAGATAAAAGGAGAATTATATGATTTCAACAGCTACACTTTCACTTATATTCGGATATACAGCAACCGCACTCTCGATTGTCGGCTTTCAGTTAAAGAAGCAATGGCAGATAATACTTTCGCAGTCAATCTCAAACCTTATGGTTGCGCTCAGCTACATCGTCCTTGACATTTCAAATATGGCAGGCGGTATAGTATGTATGGTTGGCGCGCTGCACACATTCATAAACTTTCTGTTCTTCAGGCGCGACCAGATGCCCCCTAAGGTTATAAAGTACATATTCCTCATGCTTTATCTTTCATCTTCGGCATTCACGATCTACCTCGCAGGCGCAGTCAACTTCCCGTATGACTTCATCCCTCCCGTTGCTTCAATCTTCTTCCTCCTCGGAGTCAGCACGAAGAACCCGAAGACAACGAGAACTCTTTTCTTCGTAAACATCCTTTTCTGGATTGCTTATGACCTTCTCGCATCCCCGATTGCTCTTGCAAATCTTTGCACACACCTTCTCACCTTTGCCTCGCTCGTTGCCGGCATTATCAGATATGACCTTCTCAAAAAGGGCGAGAAGACTACATCAGAAAGCAATGTATAAATTTAATATAAGGAGAGATTATTATGATTAACTATGTAGGACATGAGTCACAGCTTTTCGGCGTCGAGGAACACCGTCTCGTTGGCGGTAAGGGCGACGGTCTCAGACTTTTTGAGGTCAATAACGGCCGCGGAGTTATGTTCACAATCTCCGCTGACCGCGCAGGCGATATTTCACGCCTCTATTTCAACGGTCGTAACCTCGGCTTCTTCGCTCCGTGCGGATATGTTTCCCCGAACTACTACGATAAGGACGGCCTCGGCTTCCTCAAGTCATTTACTGCAGGCTTCTTCACAACTTGCGGCTTTGCAGCAGTAGGAAGCCCCTGTGAAGATAACGGAGAGACCCTTCCTCTTCACGGAACAATCGGAAACACTCCTGCAGAAAATGTCGGACATTGGGTAGCTGCTGACGGCATCCATGTAAAGCTTGAAGTCCGCGATGCCTACCTCTTCGGTAACAAGTATCTCCTCACCCGTGAATACATCGTTCCGACTGACCGCGACGAAATCATCCTCCGCGATACAGTCAAGAATATCGGCGACGCAGAAGTTCCGTATATGGTTCTTTACCACATCAATATCGGCTATCCGCTTCTCTCCGAAAACTCTGTTGTCACAATCAACAACAAGGGCGTTGTCGCAAGAAGCGAAAACGCAAAAGCAGGTATGGCTGCTGCTCTTACAATGGAGAAACCGCAGGCAGGTTATGAGGAGCAGTGCTTCTTCTACGATATGACAAAGGGCGAGGCTTCTGTCTATAACCCAGACATCAATGTTTCTCTTTCAATCAACTACGACACAGCAGAGCTTCCCTGCTTCACAGAGTGGAAGATGATGGGCAAGGGTCAGTACGCTCTCGGTCTTGAGCCGGGCAACTGCACACCTGAAGGCCGCGATGTCGTCCGCAAGAACGGTAAACTCGTCTTCCTCGCTCCGGGCGAAGAAAAGACACAGACTATAACAATCAAGCTCTCAGACAAGTAAACGAGCTTCGTATGGTTTCCGACATTATAAGAAAGAACGCATAAATTATGAATCTTGAATCTCTTTTTGAGAATACGCCACTTTTTCTCGCGCCTATGGCAGGGGTTACGGATATGGCGTTCCGCTCCGTTTGCCACGGATGCGGCGCAGATGTTACGATTTCCGAAATGATAAGCTCGCGTGCGCTCGTCTATCAGGACAGCAAGACCTCGTCACTCCTCGTCAGAGGCGAAAATGAAGCGCCGTTTGGCATCCAGCTTTTCGGAAACGACCCGACCGTTATGGGCGAGGCAGCAGTGATTGCGCTGGAGCGTACGAACGCGGAATTCATTGATATAAACATGGGTTGTCCCACTCCAAAAATCGTAAACAATGGTGACGGTTCCGCTCTTATGAAGAACCCAAGGCTTGCGGCAGAAATCGTTTCGGAGATAAAGAAGCGCGTTCCGGTTCCCGTTTCGGCAAAGTTCCGCAAGGGATGGGATAGCGGATCGGTAAATGCAGTCGAGTTTGCAAAAACTCTTGAATCGGCAGGGGCTGACTTCATCACCATTCACGGCAGAACGCGCGTCGCTATGTATTCAGGTCGCGCAGACTGGGACATCATCCGCGATGTCAAGGCTGCAGTTCAGATTCCGCTTATCGCAAATGGCGATGTCTTCGAGGCGGAGGACGCTGTGAAGATCCGCAAGTGGACGGGCTGCGACGGCGTGATGATAGGCAGAGCTACCTTCGGAAACCCGTGGATATTCTCGCAGAGCCGCGAGGCTCTCTCAGGAGAGGAAATCTCTCCGCTTCCCCCGCTTTCGGAACGACTTTCGCTTGCAGAAGCGCAGATTGCGCTCTCGGCAGAGCAGAAGAGCGAAAAGATTGCACTTCTCGAAGCGCGGCGGCATATCGCATGGTATCTGCGCGGTGTACGCGGCGGAAATGCTTATAAAATTCGTGTGAATACGATTTCAACGCTTTCCGACCTGCACAGACTTTTAGAAGAAATAAAACACACATTAGGATAAAAAAGAGGAAAACTCATTTGCTGAGTTTTCCTCTTTTTTATTACATATTCGAAAGCTCTTCTGCGGCGCGGATGTATTTTTCTGCTCTTTCCTCTGCCGCATTTCTATCTTCGCCTTGTGCGAGGATATATACTTTAATCTTCGGCTCTGTTCCCGACGGGCGGATTATGAAGCTTGTTCCGTCTGCCATTTCAAAGTATAGAACATTGCTTCCCGATATTGGGAGCTCTTCGCCGAGATTTGTTTTTCCCGTGAGATAATCGCGGACACGGAGAACTTTCTCGCCTCCAACCCTTTCAGGCGGAGTTTCGCGGAGCGACTTCATAAGCCCATTCATCTTTGAAAGCCCCGAAACGCCCGGCATTACGAGATTTATCGTTCTTTCGGCATAAGCGCCGTACTTTTCATATAACTCTTCCATCGCATCATAAAGGCTCATATTGCGGCTTCTGTAATGCGCCGCCATTTCAGCAATCATCATCGACGAGGTAACGGCATCCTTGTCGCGGCAGAAATCGCCCATAAGGTAACCGTATGACTCCTCGTAACCGAGAAGGAAGCCTTCAGCTCCGACTTCTTCAACCTTACCTGCGATGAACTTGAAGCCTGTAAAGGTTTCATACATTTTTACATTGTTAGCTTCGCAGACTTTTCTTGCCATTTCGGTTGTGACAATCGTTTTTACGGCATACGACTTATCCGTAAGCTCGCCAGCTTCACGCTTTGCGCTGATTATATAGTCAAGAAGCAAAACGCCCATCTGGTTTCCTGAAATCGTTACATATTCACCGTCACGGTTTCGCACAATAACTCCGACGCGGTCTGCATCAGGGTCCGTTCCGATTATAAGGTCAACATTCTCGCGCTCTGCAAGCTCGACTGCGAGACAAAAGCCTTCCTTATTCTCGGGGTTCGGGCTTTTTACCGTCGGAAAGTTTCCGTCGGGAATGCTCTGCTCGGGAACGCTTATGACATTCTCAATTCCCATTCTTTTGAAAACTTCGGGGACAATCTTATATCCCGTACCGTGGAAAGGCGTATAGACTATTTTGAAATCGTCGCCCGCATCCTTTACCGCGTCATGATTTATTCTGCACGAGAGAACATGGGTGATGAATGCTTCATCAACCTCTTCACCCATTACGGTAATAACGCCGCGTCTGACAGCCTCGTCAAAGTCCATCTTTTTTGCGCCCGAGAAAAGATCAATCTTTCGTATCTCTGAAAGAACCGCATCAGCCTCTTTTGGCGGAAGCTGTGCTCCGTCCTCCCAGTAAACCTTATATCCGTTATATTCCTTCGGGTTGTGGCTCGCGGTTATGTTTATACCTGCGATACATTCAAGCGCACGAAGCGCAAACGAAAGTTCAGGCGTCGGGCGGAGAGCTTCGAATATATAGACGGGGATGCCGTTTCCTGCAAGAACGCACGCCGCCTCACGGGCGAAGGTATCGCTCATTATGCGGCAGTCCATACATACGGCGACACCACGCTTCATCGTCTTTTTGCCAAGCTTTTTTATGACCTCGCAGAGTCCCTGCGTTGCCTGGCGGACGGTATATACATTCATTCGGTTCGTTCCCATTCCGAGAACTCCGCGAAGACCTGCTGTTCCGAAGTTTAGGGGGGAGAAAAACCTGTCCTCAATCTCGGTTTCGTTTTCCTTTATTGATAAAAGTTCTTCCCTCTCTGTATCCGTTAAGCTTTTCTCAGAAAGCCATCTTTCGTATTCCTTTTTATAGTTCACCAAAGAGTCCTCCTTACTTATGATATCCCGAACCCTCCTCAATCTTAAATGCGCGGTATATCTGCTCGAGAACCATAACCCGTGCAAGATGATGAGGAAATGTCATTTTCGACATTGAAAGGCGCAAATTTGCCGCCGTCTTTATCTTTTCTGAAATTCCGTTTGAGCCGCCGATTAAAAAACAGAGCTTTGATTTTCCCTGCACGGCAAGACCGGATATTTTTTCCGAAAGTTTTTCGCTCGAGAGGCTCTCGCCTTCAACGCACATTGCAATCACATACGCATCCTTCGGAATTTTCGAAGAGATTACCTCACCTTCCGAGTCAAGCGCCTTCTTGATTTCGGCATCATTTTTGACTGCAATTTCCGAAAGCTCGCAGATGTTCAGCTTGCAATATGCTCCGAGCCGTTTCTTGTATTCGGTGACGGCGTCAACAAAGAATTTTTCTTTAAGCTTTCCTACACAAATTATATCAATTGAGAGCATCATTTATTCCCCTACCGTAACAATTTCTCCGCGTTTTCCGCGAGGCGCAACATAGAGCATCATATCTATACCAGGAATGATTCCGTCATTCGTAAGCGCAGTATGTACCGCCGTATAGGCTTCACTTGGGGAATTATTCTCTGCGCTTATGTGGCCGAGAATAATGTGCTTCGTTCCCTCGTGGACTGCGCGGACGGCAACAAGCGCGCACTCATCGTTTGAAAGGTGTCCGTTTCCGCCGCATATTCGCTCTTTTAAAAATGCAGGATATCGGCTGTAGCGCAGACGGCGTTTATCGTAATTCGACTCAAGAAGCAGAATATCCGAGCCGAGAAGCTTTAAGAGAAGCGTATCGTCAACATGGCCGATATCGGTTGCGACGGTTGCGATTTCCTTCCCGTTTGAAAAACGGTATCCCATACTCTCATAAGTGTCGTGAGGAGTATGGAACGCCTCTGCCGTAAAATCACCAAAGGAAAGCTTTTTTCCTGCGGTTATGACATTTATTTTACCCTCAAGGCACTCTATTCTCTCGCCTATTCCTCGCGCAGTTCCTGCAGATGCATACACGGGAGCATCGGTGCGCTCGAGAAGCTTCAGAAGCCCTGTTATATGGTCGCTGTGCTCGTGTGTTATGAAGATTGCGTCAATATCCGAAATCGAGACACAAAGCGAAGAAAGCTCGCGGATAATTCGCGTTGCGGATATTCCCGTATCTACAAGTATATTTACTTTTCCGTCTGATATGTATGTGCAGTTGCCGTTGGAACCACTTGCAATCGGACAAACCTTTATCATAACTTTTCCCTCTGCTAAAAAGGAACGGGCTTGCCCGTTCCTTTAGTTAGTTTTTCTTATTGTGCTTTTGCTATTACGGGACCGTCGGGCATTTCTACGCGCTTTATGTGCGCGCCCATAGCCGTAAGTTTTTCTATAATATGCTCGTATCCGCGCTCGATATGGGAGACATCCTCAACCTCTGTTACGCCCTCCGCAGCAAGCCCTGCTATAACAAGAGCAGCTCCTGCACGAAGGTCACACGCGCGCACCGGCGCACCCATGAGGCTCGGAACACCTTCAACAACGGCAGTCTTGCCGTCAACCTGAATCTTCGCACCCATTCTGCGAAGCTCTTCGACATATCTGTAACGGCTGTCCCACACACCCTCGGTAACAAGGCTCATTCCGTCTGCCATAGAGAGAACGACTGTTGCCTGCGGCTGCATATCTGTCGGGAAACCGGGATACGGAAGCGTTTTGATATTTGTTTTTGAAAGCGGCGCAACTCTTCTTACGAGAACGGAATCGTCATACTCCGTAATCTCTGCTCCCATCTCTGCAAGCTTTGCCGTGATGCAGTCAAGATGCTTCGGGATGATGTTCTTGACTAAAACCTCACCGCCGCAAGCTGTAACTGCTGCCATATATGTTCCTGCTTCAATCTGGTCAGGAATGATAGCATAAGTTCCGCCGGAGATGCTCTTGACTCCGCGAACCTTTATAACATCCGTTCCTGCACCGCTGACATTTGCGCCCATGGAATTTAAGAAGTTCGCAAGGTCAACGATATGCGGTTCCTTCGCAGCGTTTTCAATGACGGTAAGACCGTCTGCAAGAACTGCGGCAAGGATGGAGTTAATAGTCGCTCCTACCGAAACGACATCAAGATATATCGAGGCTGCCTTAAGGCGGCCGACACTGTCAGCAAAAACATAACCGTTCTGGACATCGACATTCGCACCGAGAAGCTTGAACGCCTTTGTGTGCTGGTCAATCGGGCGGTCACCGAGATTGCATCCACCCGGGAGCGCAACCTGAGCCGAACCGAAGCGGCCGAGAAGCGCACCGATGAGGTAGTACGACGCGCGAATAAGACGCGCCATATCATAATCTGCTTTTGTAGTTCTTATTTTAGATGCATTTATCTCAACACAGTTGCGGTTTATAAGGCGAACATCTGCGCCTATATCACGCAAAAGGTCGAGCATAAGCGTAACATCGCGGATTTCGGGGATATTTTCAATTCTGCAAGTACCGTCAACGAGGAGCGCTGCCGGAATTATGGCAACTGCCGCATTTTTAGCACCGCTGATTGTAACCTCGCCGTGAAGCTTATAACCGCCGTCTATAACATACTTAGTCAAAATTCGGCATCCCCCTTCTTCGTACTTTTTTGCAAATCACAAAAGAGTATTATCCCCTCTTTTGAAATTGATATCCGCCAAATTAAATTATATCAGCTTTTTATCAAAATTGCAAAGCTTATTTTAGATATATTCAAAATTTTTAATAAAAGATTTAAATATCAAACAACGCGCCATCGGACATATTTACATAAAACGCACCTGCATCTGTCGAAATTTCAAGCGTCGGAACGAGATAAACGCTTCCGCCTGCAGGGTTTTTCGCCGTATAGCCGTACTGAATGTGCGATATATTTATCTTTTCTTCTTTTTCTTTTTTTATGTCATCTGCAAATTCAAGCAGGAGCGCCGACACTCTCATCGTTTTTCCCTCGGCACGGGTAAGGCGACCTGTACCTATAAATCTTCCGTTTCCGAGAACGCTTCCCGAATCCGAGATTTTAAGCTCAATATCTGCTCCGAACACGCGAACTCCGCCAAAAACCTGAGGAATTGTTACATTATATCCGCCCTGCGCCGAAACTACCGAAATCTCACTTCCCGTGTGAGAGATTCCGAGCTTTCCTGCAATATCCTTTGCAAGGAGTTTTGCTTCCTCGGAAGTTTTTACCGTTTTACCTGTTTCATATACGAGTGAAAACGAGTCACTCGAAAACATCATATTCCCCGAAGGCGAAGTATATACCGTTCTCTCCGCTTCAAGTGTTTCTTCCGTTTCTCCGAGAAGAGATGCGGCTGCATCCCCCATATTCTCGGATACTCTTACCGTAGCATGGTGTATTTTCACCTGCTCTGACGGAATGCTCTCCGCCGAAACCGAAATCCCCTGCTCAAGCAGAACTGAAACAACCTCGCTCTGAAGAGCAAGCGCATCTTTCTTTGCTTCATTCTCTTTCATCATATATGTTCCGAAAAGAAAAGCGTTTACGGCAAAAAGGAATACTATTAAAATCGTTTTAGCTCTCGACCAATCCAAAGCTTATTCCTCCTTCTTGCTCTCGCGCTCAATTCCTCCGAGATACCACGCAAAGGAAATTTCAGGGGTCGCACT
>JAZTWZ010000137.1:0-7024 GCA_045636165.1 Eubacteriales bacterium | reverse complement strand
CCGGGGTTCGAATCCCCGACTCTCCGCCACGACCCCGAAGTAAAAATGCTTCGGGGTATTTTTTGTTTTTATTGAAAAACGATTCATTATATGTTAAAATTAAGAAAAAAGGAGGATTAAAATATGGATGTTTATTACATTGTAGCATTTCTTTTGTTGGCTGTTTTGTATCTTGCCATATTTGCTTTAGGGCTTACGGAATACATAATCAGCTCAATCGCATTTTTCAGAATTGCGCGTAAGCGCGGCGTTTCTAATCCTTGGCTCGCGTGGATTCCAATTGCAAAGACCTGGATTTTCGGAAGTATAGTTGACAATTTTGAATCAGAAAAGGGAAGTAAGCGAAAATTTCGCGTAATTCTTCTCACTCTCTCGCTTGTTATATCAGCTTTAGCTATTCTTGCAGTAATAGTTTTAGTTGTTTACAGTGTAATTATAGCATTCAGCAGTAACAGTATACCGACGGGCGATGAAGATATAGCATTTTTGATTTCTTATTTTGTAGTGGTTTTGCCTCTCTCGTTTATAGCAATGGCATATTATGCGGTAGATATTATCTGCTTGTATAAGATACACGAAAATATTTATTCTGAGAAATCGGTAAAATATGTTATAGTTTCTTTCCTTGTTCCCCTTGGTCGCTCAATCTGCCTTTTCAAAAACTCAAAGAGATGCGAGGAAAAGGTAGTTTTTGAGCCTGCGGCTCCGGTGGTTGAGGCTGAACCTGAAGTTATCGCAGAAGAGCCGACGGAAGAAACAGTAGAGGAAGTCGTTGAGACTGAAGACGAAAAAACAGAAGAAGAATAAAGCTAAGCGGCAATTCCGATAAAACGGAATTGCCGCTTATTTTACATATTGTATTGGTATGTGAAAAATGTTATAATAGAGCGGAATGATAAGAAGGGAATAGATAATATTGAAAAAGAATCATTTTTTATCCGGAATACGCGACGGGATACCGATTTGCCTCGGATATTTTTCTGTTTCAATGGCGTTTGGCATAGCGGCTCTGAAGGCTGGGATGCCCGTCTGGGCGGCAATTCTTACATCCGTTACCAATGTAACGAGTGCCGGGCAGTTTGCCGGCGTCAATATAATGCAGGAGCTTGGCGGTCTTGTTGAGCTTGCGATAACTACGCTGATAATAAATATGCGATACTTTCTTATGTCGCTCTCGGTCTCGCAGAAGATTGATTCGTCGATGACGCTTTCGCAGAGATTTCTCGTTTCGTTCGGGATAACCGATGAGGTTTTTGCAGTCTCCATGAGAAATGAAAGTACGCTTACGGCTTCATATATGATTGGGCTTATAATAACGCCTGTAATAGGCTGGACAAGCGGTACGGCGGTAGGCGCGCTCGCAACATCGGTTATGCCGCCATCCCTTGCATCTGCGATGGGAATCGCTCTTTACGGTATGTTTATTGCGATTGTAATCCCACCTGCAAGAGAGAGCAAAAATGTTTTGGCAGCGGTAGTTATAGCGATCTTGGCAAGTCTTATCTTCTACTATGCACCGATTCTTAAAAACATCTCAAGCGGCTGGACGATTATAATAATAACTGTGCTTGTCAGTGCATTGTGTGCAACGCTTTTTCCCTTAAGAATTGAAGATGGAGGGGATGAATAATGAATACGACATACCTTCTTTCCTCAATTGCTGTTATGGCACTTGTTACATACATCATCCGAGCAACGCCAATTATAGTTTTCAGGAAAAAGATAAAGAATAAGTGGATACAGTCGTGTCTGTACTATGTTCCGTATGTTGTTCTCTCTGCGATGACATTTCCTGCTGTGTTTTACAGTACCGGATCGGTTTTATCTGCCGTTGCAGGATGCGTTGTGGCGATGATTCTTGCCTATACAAAGCGCGGACTTCTGACCGTTGCGGTAGGCGCGGCACTCGTGGCATTTATATTTCAGATAATTGTAGTTTAACAGAAAAAAGGACATTATTCGTAATCGAATAATGTCCTTTTGTTTACTTGTAATATTCGGTTGTGTTTGTTGGAAGATTCTTTTCTTTCAGTTTTTTCTCGATTGTGTTTTTGATTACGAGGTAAACAACCGAGAATGTTGGTACGGCGAGAAGAACCCCTGCAATTCCGAAAAGCCCGCCTCCTAGGAGAATTGAGAAGATTACCCAGAAGGATGAAAGCCCTGTCGTTTTGCCGACAATCTTCGGGGCGAGCAGATTTCCGTCAAGCTGCTGGAGAATAACAATCATCAGGATAAACCATAAAACCTTTGAAGGCTGAACCATCAGAAGAATAAATGCACTCGGTATAGCACCGATAAACGGTCCGATAAATGGAATGAAGTTTGTGATTGCTATAATCATACTTATAAGGAGTGCATACTCCATACTGAAAAGGGTCATAAAAAGGAAACATATCATTCCGAGCAGGATGCAGTCAAGAAGCTGACCTGTAAGATAATTTCCGAAAGTTTCGTGCATATATTTGATGAGAGTTGAGCTGCGATCCGAAAACTTTTTGGGGAGAAGTGCCGCGCAAATCTTTTTTGCCTGAGCGCAGAAGCGTTCCTTGCCGCTTAAAATATAGATAGAGATAATAAAACCGATAATGAAATTCGAAATTCCCGAGCCGATTGAAACGGAAAAATCAAGAACTCGCGGAAGTGAGGACGAAATATAGGCGATAAGCTTTTTGAAAAGCTCCTGCGAAGAGCCGAGTATTCCGCTGAAAACATCGGAGTCCAGATGGAAACGAAGTGCAAAAGCATTGATGAAATCAGTTATCGTTTTAATATATGAGTCTGCGTTTCTGGCAAGTCGTGCGACGCTGTCGATCAACTGCGGAATAATTGAATAAATTACAAGAGAAAGAAGAACTAAAACCAGAACAAAAACGACCGCAATTGAAATGCCTTTGTTTACTGAGTGCTGTTTCTTTAACTTTTTGAAAAGAAACTTATCAAGCAGAAGATTTAAGTTTTTAACAGGTCGCAGCAGGAGATATGCGATAACGAAGCCAATTATAAAAGGTGATAAAATTGAAAAAACATTTTTAATAAAACCAACAAGTTCTCCTGCATTTTTTAAAATGAAATAAAAGGTTATCGCAATTATAAGAACAAGAGCATTTGAAAAAATGCGTGAAGACGATTCTTCGGTCCATTTAAATTTCATGAAAGTTTCCTCCGAAAAACTTTGAGAATTACTGTAAATTATAACATAAAGTGTAATTTCTTACAAGTAAAAAATGACTGGACAAAGTGTATGGGTGATGCATAAGATGTATGGGGCGAAGCTCGTCCTGAAAATTGAAAGGGGAAAAGTGATATGTGTAATTTTTCAAATCTTTTTTGCTGCAACAGAAGATCGGGCAGAACTTGCGGATGCCAGCGTACAAGAGTAGTTAATGCAGGTGGCAGAAGCTCCTGTGAATGTGATTGCCCGTGCAGCGGTTGCAGAGGTTATTAAGATAAAAAAATATTGACTTTAAACGACAAAAGTGGTACTATAATAGTAATTGAAAAGAAATAACGCTATGATGAAATCAAGTACGCGCAGATAAGCTTTCCAAGAGAGCCGTCGGTTGCTGTGAGGCGGTGTGAGCATTTGTGCGGAATACCTTTCGGAGCGGCTTTGCTGAAAAGCATGTGAGTAGGTGAAGACGGGTAAGCCCGATACAGCTTAAGAGTCTGATAGGACTCGTTGAGGCTGCTTTGTGCAGTAAATTGAGGTGGTACCACGGAAATTTTTCGTCCTCTGCTTATTTTGGCAGAGGACGATTCTTGTTTTCTGCCGGGAAAACGAAAAGGAGAGTAAATATGGTTATTACTGATTTTCTTGAAAAAAATGCCCGACTTTACGGTTCGGAAGTTTCTTTGGTAGAGTTGAACCCGTCCGAAGAACGCGACAGTGCTGTAACATGGTGGGATTTTAATCTTATCGAAAGTGCCGGAAAGGATGCTCCGTACCGTCGTGAGCTTACCTGGAAAGATTTTGACAGACGCGCAAACCGCTTTGCAAACCTTCTTTTGAGCCGCGGTCTTAAGCGTGGTACAAAGGTCGGAATTCTTCTTATGAACTGCATTGAGTGGCTTCCGATTTATTTCGGTATCCTGAAAGCGGGTTGCATTGCTGTTCCGATGAATTTCCGTTTCTCCGGTGATGAGATTGAGTATTGTCTTGATCTCGCTGATGTTGAGGTTCTCGTTTTCGGTCCTGAGTTCATCAGCCGTATGGAGTCTGTTCATAAAACAGTGAAGACAACTAAAATTTTCTTCTATCTCGGAAAGGGAGGACCCGATTATACGGAAGACTGCCTTGAACTTATGGGATATTGCTCTTCGAGTGCTCCTCCTGTTGCGCTTTGTGAAGAAGACGATGCAGCAATCTACTTTTCATCGGGAACTACAGGTTTTCCGAAAGCTATTTTACATAACCACAAGGCTCTTCTCGCTTCGTGCAAGACAGAGCAGAACCACCATTCTCAGGGAAGAGACGATGTGTTCCTGTGTATTCCGCCGCTTTATCACACGGGAGCAAAGATGCATTGGTTCGGTTCGCTTCTTGCAGGAAGCCGTGCGGTTCTTCTTCGCGGTGTAAAGCCTGAGTGGATACTTCGCGCTGTAACGGAAGAGAAGTGTACAATCGTATGGCTTCTTGTTCCGTGGGCGCAGGATCTTCTCGATGCGATTGAGTCGGGAAGAGTTGATATAAGCAAATACACCCTTGACCAGTGGAGACTTATGCATATAGGCGCACAGCCTGTTCCGCCAAGCCTTATCCACCGTTGGCTCAAGGTTTTCCCACATCATCAGTACGATACGAACTACGGTCTCTCTGAGTCGATAGGTCCGGGATGTGTTCACCTCGGCGTTGAAAATGTCCATAAGGTTGGAGCTATCGGTAAGGCTGGATACGGTTGGGAGACTAAAATCGTTGACGAAAAGGGCAATGCTGTCGAAAAAGGCGATGTAGGTGAGCTTATCGTCAAGGGTGACGGCGTTATGCTCTGTTACTATAAGAACGCTGAGGCAACAGCAGAGGTTCTCAAAGACGGTTGGTTATATACAGGTGATATGGCTCGTGAGGATGAGGACGGTTTCATCTATCTTGTTGACAGAAAGAAAGATGTTGTCATTTCTGGCGGAGAAAACCTCTATCCCGTACAGATTGAAGATTTCCTCAGAGCTTATGACAAGATTAAGGATGTTGCCGTTATCGGTCTTCCTGATGCTCGACTTGGTGAGATTTGCGCTGCGATTATCGAGATAAAAGAAGGCGTTGAGTGTACAGAAGAAGAAATCAACACCTTCTGCGAAAGCTTACCGCGCTATAAGCGTCCGAAGAAGATTTTCTTCGAGAAAGTTCCGAGAAACGCTACAGGAAAGATAGAGAAGCCGGTACTTCGTGAAAAGTACTGCCACGGTCGCCTTGTAGAAGCACAGATTACAGGTTAAAAGGTGAAGGTAGAAATGTTTGATTTATGGATAAAACTTGGAATGGTAATTATTTTCTTCGGAATTATGATTGCCGTTGGTATATACTGTCACAAGCAATCTACAAATGTTGATGGTTTTATTCTGGGTGGCAGAAATGTCGGTCCGTGGCTGACTGCTTTTGCTTATGGAACATCGTATTTCTCGGCTGTTGTATTTGTAGGATATGCAGGTCAGTTTGGCTGGAAATACGGTATTGCCGCAACCTGGGCGGGAATAGGAAACGCCCTGCTCGGTTCGCTTCTTGCTTGGGCAACTCTCGGAAGAAGAACGCGCATTATGACTCAGCATTTAAAGAGTGCTACAATGCCTCAGTTCTTTGAAGCTCGTTTTGCAAGCCGAGGTCTTAAGCTTGCGGCATCAGCAATTATATTTATTTTCCTGATTCCTTATACAGCATCGTTGTTTAACGGACTCAGCCGACTTTTTGAAATGGCGTTTGATATTGATTATTCTGTATGCGTAATCATTATGGCCGTGCTTACCGCGATATATGTAATTGCAGGCGGCTATATGGCAACCGCGATAAATGACTTTATCCAGGGCATTGTAATGCTCTTTGGTATCGTTGCGGTAATAGGCGCTGTTCTCTCCTCACAGGGAGGATTTATGGAAGCGATTTCAAAGCTTGCCAAAGTCAGCGACCCTGCAGTTTCGCAAACTCCGGGAGTGTTCGCTTCGTTCTTCGGACCTGACCCCGTAAATCTTCTTGCGGTAGTGCTTCTTACATCTCTTGGTACATGGGGACTTCCGCAGATGGTGCAGAAGTTCTATGCAATAAAGAGTGAGAAGTCAATAAACAAGGGTATGATTATATCTACCGTTTTTGCTCTCGTTGTTGCAGGCGGATGTTATTTCCTCGGCGGTTTCGGTCGCCTTTTCTCTGATAAAATTGACATTGTGGCAAACGGATACGATTCGATCATACCGACAATGCTCTCGGGTCTTTCTCCGTTCCTTATTGCGGTTGTAATCGTTCTTGTTCTTTCGGCATCGATGTCAACGCTGTCGTCACTAGTTCTCACATCAAGCACAACATTGACTCTCGACTTTCTGAAAGATACGGTCGATAAGAATATGAGCGAAAAGCGTCAGCTTTTTATAATTCGCTTGCTTATTGCGGTGTTTATCGCAATTTCGGTAGTTATAGCAATCATTCAGCACAAATCGAATGTAAGCTTCATAGCACAGCTTATGGGTATTTCATGGGGAGCTCTTGCAGGTGCATTTCTTGCTCCGTTCCTTTACGGTCTGTACTGGAAGAGAGTTTCAAAAGCGTCTGTCTGGGTAAGCTTTATTTTCTCAACTGTCGTTATGCTGGCAAATATGTTTGTTAAAGAGAGCTTTCCTGAGATTCTCAGGTCTCCGATCAATGCAGGTGCATTCTGTATGCTCACAGGGCTTGTTATTGTTCCGGTTGTCAGTGTGTTGACTAAGGCTCCGGAAAAGAGTATCATAGATAGTGCATTTTCTTGTTATGACAGAAAGGTTATCGTCTCGCAGAAAGATTCAATAGGCGAACCTGTAAATAATTAGGGAGGAATAGATA
>JAZTWZ010000136.1:0-7316 GCA_045636165.1 Eubacteriales bacterium | reverse complement strand
GCGTGACGCTGCTCATAAGCGCATCTTCGAGCTTCTCGATAACGGAAAAGAGCTTCCGTTCGAGCTTCGCGGCGCAATAATCTACTTTGCAGGTCCGACTCCGGGTAAGGGAACGGCTCCTGTCGGAGCTTGCGGTCCGACTACCTCGAGCCGTATGGACGGCTTCTCACCGCGCCTTTTAGACCTCGGTCTTACGGGAATGATAGGTAAGGGCGAGCGCGATCGTGCAGTTTGCGACGCTATCGTCAGAAACAAGGCAATTTACCTCTGCGCTGTCGGCGGCGCAGGTGCTCTCGTTGCAAAGTCAATCAAGACTGCAGATGTCATCGCATTCCCCGAGCTCGGTTGCGAGTCAATCAAGAGAATGACGGTTGTTGATATGCCGTGTACCGTTGCAATAGATGCTCACGGCGGAAACCTCTTCCTTACCGAGCGCGAAAAGTATAAAGAAGACTAAAATTTATAAACCCTGCTCCGATGTGTTTTCACATCGGAGCTTTTTTGTATAATACTCCTTCTTTGGCAAAAGATAATAAAAAAGGAAGGAAGGGAAAAGCTATGTCTCTTGAAAATGATTATCTTTGCCATGTTTATCGAGGAGTTATTGATAAAAACCCAAAGGAAAAGGAATTCTGCCAGGCGGTTTTTGAGGTGTTTGAGCATCTCGGACCTGTTTTAGATGCTGACCCGAGGTATGAGGAAATGGGAATACTCGAACGAATCGTCGAACCCGAACGGTTTTTCACATTCCGCGTGCCGTGGGTTGACGATAACGGAAAGGTTCATGTAAACCGAGGTTACCGCGTCCAGTTTTCCTCGGCAATCGGTCCGTACAAGGGCGGACTCCGTTTTCACCCGACGGTCAATTCGTCGATTATAAAATTTCTCGGCTTTGAACAGATTTTTAAAAACTCGCTCACGGGTCTTCCGCTCGGCGGCGGAAAAGGTGGCGCTGACTTTGACCCAAAAGGTAAAAGCGACGGCGAGATTATGCGCTTCTGCCAGAGCTTCATGACGGAGCTTGCCAAACACATCGGTCAGTACACCGACATCCCTGCCGGCGATATCGGCGTCGGCAGCCGTGAAATCGGCTTTCTCTACGGTCAGTATAAGCGTCTCACAAACGAATTCACGGGCACGCTCACGGGTAAAGGTCTTCGCTACGGCGGCTCGCTTGCGAGATGCGAGGCGACGGGCTTCGGTCTCTGTTATTTTACGGAGTGTCTTCTCCGCGATGCAGGAAAGAGCTTTGAGGACAGCCGCGTTGTAATTTCAGGCTCGGGCAATGTCGCGATTTACGCGCAGATGAAAGCGACAGAGCTTGGCGCGAAGGTTGTTGCGATGAGCGATTCCGCGGGGTATATCCTCGACGAGCGCGGAATCGACCTTGATGTTGTCCGCGATATAAAGGAGAAAAACCACGGCAGGCTTTCTGAATATACCCAGCACCATTCTCACGCGAGCTTCACCGAGGGTGCAGAAGGGATATGGTCTATTCCGTGCGACATTGCGCTTCCGTGTGCAACTCAGAACGAACTCGGCGAGGAATCGGCAAAGATGCTTATAGAAAACGGGTGCTTCTGTGTCTCCGAGGGCGCGAATATGCCCTCAACTCCGGAGGCAATACGCCTCTTTCTTGACAGCGGCATCCTCTTCGGCCCTGCCAAGGCGGCAAATGCAGGCGGCGTTGCGGCATCGGGACTTGAGATGTCGCAGAACAGCCTTCGCTATTCCTGGAGCTTTGAAAAGGTTGATTCGAGACTCCGCGACATTATGACAAATATATATAAGCTTTCCACCGACACAGCAAACGAATACGGCTTTTCGGGAAATCTCCTCGCAGGCGCAAACATCGCAGGCTTTAAAAAGGTTGCCTCGGCAATGCTCTCCCACGGAGTCGCGTATTAAATGCATAATGCAGAATTCATAATGCAAAATTACAAGCACACTCCTCTGCTTCACAGCAGAGGAGTGTGCTTCTCTCAAAAGTAAAATTTTTTATTTTAATTCTGCATTTTGCACTTTGCATTATGCATTTCCTATATCGCGACCTGCTGTTTGAGCTCAAGGTTTAATTTATCCGCAATCATCGCGATAAACTCCGAGTTTGTCGGCTTACCCTTTGTGTTCGAAACGGTATAACCGAAGAACTTGTTGAGCGTATCAAGGTCGCCACGGTTCCAGGCAGTTTCAATCGCATGGCGGATAGCCCTTTCAACTCTCGACGAGGTTGTCTGGAACTTTCTCGCGACCGTCGGATAAAGGACCTTTGTTATCGCGTTTATGATGTCGATATCGTTTACGGCGAGAATTATCGCCTCTCGGAGATAGTGATAACCCTTTATATGTGCAGGAACTCCGATTTCGTGGATAATCGAGGTTACAAGCAGCTCGACACTCTCGCTTGACGCGGCAGGAAGGTCAGCCCTTCTCATTATGCCGCCCTCTCCTGCAAAAAGGCGGAGACGGTCGATGAGTACCTCGGATGTGAACGGCTTTACCATAAAGTAAGTCACGCCGCAGGCGGTTGCCGCACGGGCAAGCGGTTCATTCGGTGCGATTGAGGTCATAAAAACGATTGGCTTCTTCTGCTTTGAAACCTTCTTTATTCCCTCGGCAACGCCAAGACCGTCAAGCGATGTGAGAATACTGCTCACGATTAAAACATCTGGCGAGACTTCCTCGCAAAGCGCCAGCGCTTCCTTTCCGTCAGAGGTCTTGCCTGCAAGCTCAAACGCGCGGTTAGAGCTTATTGCACTGCAGATCATTTCAAGATATTCGCGGTTTTCCTCCGCAACAACTACTTTAATTTTATTTCCCATTTTCTTCTTCCTCCATATTTTCTTTATGGATATAATTTACCATATTTTGGCAAAAATTGCAATAACAATTTTGGAAATATTTGGAAGTTTCTCTCGACACACTTCGATTGAAACCTGACTGTTTTTATGTATTAATTTTTTTATGCCTCAAAAGCGCATAAAATAATTTACAAATCTTACTAATTATTGTATAATTATGATAAAGTTTAGAAGAAGGGGAGTGAAGAGCGATGTCGCGTGCTATTTGCGTCGCCTCTGGAAAGGGCGGAACAGGTAAAACCTCTGTCGCTTCGGGGCTTGCGCTGTCCCTTGCAGCTCTCGGAAAGCGCGTAGTTGTTATCGACGCCGATGTGGGCTTGCGCAATATGGATATTGTTCTCGGAGTTTCCGAGCTTTCGCTTTTTGACTTTACCGATGTCCTCTCGGGCGCGGTTTCGCTTGAGGGTGCGCTTCTCTCTCATCCGCTTGTCGAAAATTTAAAGCTTCTGTCTGCTCCTCTCGGCGAAAACGCAGGTCGCGAGGTCTCAATCGAGAAGTTTTCAGAGCTTGTTTCCGAAATAAAGAAAATCTGCGATTTCTGCATTATCGACTGCCCTGCAGGGCTTGACTTCGGCTTTAAGCTTGCAGCGGCTGCAGCCGATTCTGCAATAATCGTTGCTACTCCCGATACAGTTTCCCTGCGCGATGCCCAGCTTACCCGTTCTTCTCTTCGCGCACGCGGAATTTCCGATATCCGCCTTGTCGTCAACCGCGTAAGGCCGTCGCTAATCCGTCGCCTTGCCTCTCTCAACATCGACGAGGCGATTGACAAAACGAGCACCCAACTTATCGGCATTATCCCCGAGGACAAAAATGTCATCGCGGCGGCAAACCGAGGTAAGCTCATTTCCCAGATTAAGAAAAGCTCTGCCGCGCGCTCTTATCTCAATATTGCGCGCCGCATCTGCGGAGAGAGCATTCCGCTTATGAAGATATCACGAAAGGTTTAATTTCCAGAGGTAGATTACTATGAATATAGCTCTGATTGCACACGATAAGAAAAAAGAACTTATGATTCAGTTCTGTACGGCATATAAAAGCATTCTCGAAGACCATTCCCTCTGCGGAACGGCTACCACCGCAAAGCTCATCTCCGAAGCTACGGGGCTTGAGATTCACGCTTTCCTCTCGGGAGCGCAGGGCGGCGTTCAGCAGATAGGCGCGAGAATCGCCTATAACGAGATTGATATGATGCTCTTCTTCCGCGACCCGCTTTCAAAGCGACCTCACGAGCCCGATGTCTCCTCGGTGCTTAATCTCTGCGATGCACACAACATCCCCGTTGCAACAAACATCGCAACCGCCGAGGTTCTTATTCTCGGTCTTTCGCGCGGTGATATTGGCTGGCGCGATATTCTCCGAAATGAAGGTTCAAGCGGAAATCTTATATAAAATAAAAACCCTGCGAATTATCGCAGGGTTTTCTTTATTACCTTACAGGTCTTTACGCCGTAATATTTAAGTGCTTCTATCGAAGCTTTGCTTATTTTCTCACCGCATATAACAATCGGTATGGCAGGAGGGCAGGAAACGGAGATATCCGCAAAAATTCTTCCCTCGCCGCTTTCCACATCAACGGTTTCTGACGGTAAGATTAACGCCTCATTCGGAGAGAGGGAAAACTCAGGGCAGGAAAGTCGCGGCGGAATAACTTTTACCGCATCTTTTCTCTTATACGAAAGAAGCGCCTTTGCGGTTTTATTAAAGTCTTCTTCCGTCGTTTTCGGAGAAAACATAAGTACGAGAAAATCGGGGTCTGAAAACTCGCATACAATTTTGTCTCCCCGAAGAAGCTTCGAAAGCTCTTCTCCCGTATATCCGAATGCTTTCGGCGCGATTGTAATTTTCATCGGCTCATCGCCACAAAGTGCATATCCGTAGCCCAAAAGCTTCTCTTTGAGAGCTTTTACGCGCATTGCCGTCTCCTCGAAAAGATGACCTTCTTCTGAGATAAACTTATTTGCCATATCAAGTGATGCAAGAGTCAGATACGACGGGCTGGTTGATGCAAAGAGCGACATCGCGTCTTCCGCATATTCCGAAAACTCCACGGGGGCATTCTTTGAAATATGGAGATAGGCACCCCCCGTGAGTACTGGCAGGGTCTTATGCGCCGAGTCACAGCACATATCCGCGCCGAGGTCTATCGGGTGGAGCGATTCTTTTAAGAATTTAAGGTATGCACCGTGGGCATTATCAACAAGAAACATTGCGCCGTTCTTATGGCATATCTCGGAGATTCTCCCGATATCTGCAATGTTCCCGAGATAATCGGGGCTTGTTATATATACCGCCGTCGGTTTTTCTTCCGCAATTCGCGCGAAAATCTCGTCGGATGATGTGAAGCTTACATCAATATCGAGAAGCGCAGACGCCGTTATAAATGTCTTATGTGCATTTCTCAATGCGAGAATTTTTGCTTTTTTTCCGTACTCTGCAGCATATCTCTTTATGAGATAGAGCATCGCGCGGATAGCGAGAGATGAACCTTCAGTTGAGAAGAGCGTTTTCGCGCTCCCGAAAAGGGATGCGGCAGACTCTTCGCTCTCCTTTATTATTCCGCACGCGGAATAGAGCACATCCGCGCCGTCAATCTCCGTTATGTCAAGGCTTTCAAAGCCGAGAATCTCACATCCCTTATGCCCCGGCATGTGCAGACGGACATCTCTGCCACGGGAATACTCCCTTAAAAAGTCGCAAATCGGCGTTCTCATTCTTCGTCACCGAGGCTTCTTGAAACCTCAAGGAATATAGCGCACTCCATACGCTTTCTGAAAAGCTCACATCCGCTTTCGTAAATTCCCGTTACGCTTCCCGTCGCGTGGTAGGCGTTTGCCGCGCAACCTCCCGAGCAATAGAGCTTTGCCCAGCAGTTATCACAGCCCTCATGTGCATATACATTGCACTTCTTAAATTCATCCTGAACGGCGGTGTTCGTAACGCCGTCCCAGATATTTCCGAGGCAGAATTTTTCGTCGCCGACGAACTGGTGGCATGGGTAGAGATCTCCCCACGGCGTAACCGCCATGTATTCTGTTCCCGAGCCGCAGCCTGAAATTCGCTTATAGATGCAGGGTCCGCCGGTTAAGTCTATCATATAGTGATAGAAGGTAAACGGTCGTCCTTCGCGCTCGCGCTCAAGCATGAGATACGCAAGCTTTTCATACTGCTCCTTTACGATTTCAAGGTCAGACTTTGTAAGCTCGGCGCTGTCTCCCGGCGCGCATACGACTGGCTCCATAGAAAGCTCGGTAAAACCGAGGTCGAGCATCGTCTTTATGTCCTCAAGGAAGTCGGGGTTTGCGTGGGTAAATGTGCCGCGCATATAATAATCTTTTCCGCCGCGAGAAGCAACAAGCTTCTGAAATTTTGGAACGATTTTGTCAAAGCTTCCCGCGCCTGAATAATCTACGCGGAATCGGTCGTGAATCTCGCGTCTGCCGTCAAGGCTCAAAACTACATTTGACATCTCGCGGTTAGCAAAGTCGATAACCTCATCGTCAATGAGCATACCGTTTGTCGTGGGCGTGAAGCGGAAGTTCTTTCCTGCCTCTTTCTCGACGCTTCTTGCATACGCGACAAGCTCTTTTACAACCTCAAAGTTCATAAGCGGCTCACCGCCGAAGAAGTCAACCTCAAGGTTTCGTCGCGTGCCCGAGTTTTCTATGAGAAAATCAAGCGCACGCTTGCCCGTTTCAAAGCTCATAATAGCGCGCTCGCCCGAGTACTTACCCTGGCTTGCGAAGCAGTAAGAACAGTTTAAGTTGCAGGTGTGGGCGATGTGGATGCAGAGCGCCTTCACGACGCCCGAGGTCTTTTCCTTGAGCTCGGTCGCCATCTCGCGGAAGCTGTCCTTTGAAAAGAGCCTTCCCTCATCGCGGAGAGCCGAGATTTCGTCATAGCACTCAGCGATTTCAGCTGCATCTATGTCCTTATATTTCTCCGAAACCTCTCGGAGAATCTCATCACGGGACTTTTTCTCAAAGCTCTCTATAATGTCATAAGTGACATCGTCAACCGCGTGAATTGAGCCTGAAAAAACATCAATTACAATGTTCATCCCGCCCATTTTATATGTATGTATCATATCTTTTTCTCCTCACGAAAAATGCCGCCCTCAGGCGGCATTTTAAGTTTAATTTACTTCTTTGAAGAATTCTCGCACTTCTGATTTGCGATACCGCAGCTTGTCTTGCAAGCAGACTGACATGAAGTCTGGCCCTCACCGCAGCCGCCGTTCTTTGCGCTCTCGCAGAGATTGCGTGTATTGATTGTCTTGATATGTTTCATTGTAAAAGCCTCCGTAAAGTTTAATATCTTTTTTAGTATTATATCACGCCAAAACACAAAAAGTCAATAGCGCTGTTTAACGGAAATACACGAAACCGAGATCTGAGACGCCCTTTAGGCCGTACGCAACGAGGTTTCGCATCATGATATCATCTACAAACCACA
>JAZTWZ010000135.1:0-22333 GCA_045636165.1 Eubacteriales bacterium | reverse complement strand
GACCTCTCTTGAGCTTTGTGCTCTTCTTGTTCAAGATATGGCGACGGTTTGCGCGATTGATTTTAACCTTGCCGTTCTTTGTGACCTTGAAACGCTTTGATGCACCGCTATGTGTTTTAATCTTAGGCATTTTAATTTCTCCTCTCGTATATTGATTACTAATTTGATTTCGGGGGAACTTTTGAGGTAATGAACATTACCATCTGGCGTCCCTCGAGCTTTGGAGCCTTGTCAACATTGCAAAATTCAGAACAACCCTCAGCAAAACGATTGAGAAGGTCGGTACCAAGGTTTGTGTGAGCAAGCTCACGGCCCTTGAATCGAACCGCAACTTTAACTTTGCACCCCGACTTGAGAAAACGAATAGCATTATTCATTTTAACTTCAAAGTCGTGCACATCGATACTTGGTGTCATGCGAACTTCTTTAACTTCGATTACGCGCTGATTCTTTCGTGCTTCCTTTTCCCTCTTATCCTGTTCGAATTTGAACTTACCGTAGTCCATAATTCTGCAGACGGGCGGAACTGCCTGCGGAGCAATCTTGACGAGGTCAAAACCGCTTTCCTCAGCCATTCTCAAAGCTTCGTCCGACGAAACAACACCTACCTGATTTCCTTCTGCATCAATAAGACGGACTTCCTTGTCGCGAATTTCCTCATTGATCTGATGTTCTACCTTGCTGATATTAAAGCACCTCCAAAACTAAAAAGCACGGGCAAAACTTACCCGTGCTCAAAAAGTCCATAAAACGGCAAATGCCGAAGTTTAGACGATATTAACCTTCTCGCGTACTTGCTAAAGGTGAGGACGGGAAAGCCCTACTTTCTTATAACATTGGTAGTATACCACGATTTTTATGTAGTGTCAAGAAAAATTTTCTATTAAATAATAGTTTGCAATAACCAGCAGATAAACGGCAGTGTGAACAGGCTTACTATTGTAGTTATAAAAAGACCTACTGCGGTGTATTCATAATCTGCGCCGTTTTCGTGTGCAAGAATCGTAAGTACTGTCTGTGCCGGCATTGCAGCTTCAAGAACAACGACGCCCAAAAGTATATCCTTAATACCGAGTGCTTTGAAAAGATATATAAAGAGTATGGGCATAAGAACAAGCTTTATCGGAACGATTATGAAAATCCACCATTTTTTAATCGTCTTCTTAAGATCAACGGTAGCAAGCGTCATACCGATAAAAATCATTGAAAGAGCTGTTGTAAGACTACCGACAGAGCTTGCCGCTTCATTTAAAACCGGCGGAAGCTTGATGCCGAAAATGAACATCAGGATTGCAACGGCAAAAGAAATCGTGTTCGGGTTTAAAAGCTTTTTGCTGAACTTTTCTTTTGGTCCTCCGTTTTTACGGCTCAAAAGAAAAACGCCAACGGTCCACATAAACAAATCGTTCAAGAGCCAATAGATGATAGCATAAAAAAAGCCTGTTTCCCCGTACATTGCGACGATTATTGGATATCCCATAAAAATAACATTGCCGAGGCAGAACATCATTTTGTGCGCCGCTACCGTAGCATCCGGAATTTTCAAAAGCTTTGCGCTGATAATACCAAGCAAAAACAAAATGAGAATACAGAAAATTGACATCAGCCCAACTGTCAGCAATTCTCCGATTCGCGAAACCTCAAAGGTTTCCTTCGATATTGAAGAGATTATCAAACAGGGCAAGATTAATTTAACGATAAGCTTTGAAATGGAATCTTTATGTTTTGCTTCGACATATCCGGTTTTGACAACCAGAAAGCCAAATAACATAATGAACGCAAGCATACCTACCTGCCCTACAACTGTCATAAAATTCATCTGAATTTCTCCGTATCCCGTTTGTTTTAAACTAAATCATTCGCAACAAGATCCTCATAGCTTTCGCGTTTTACGACAACGCGGTCCTTACCGTCCTTTATCATAACGACCGGCGGACGCGGAACTCTGTTGTAATTAGAAGCCATTGAGTAGTTATATGCACCTGTTGTAAGAACTGCGAGGAATTCTCCTGCCTTAACCCTCGGCAGAGAAATATTCTCCCCGAGCAAATCTCCGCTTTCGCAGTTTCTTCCAGCAACCGTATAGGTTTCAGTTTTTTCAGAAAGCGGTCTTTCAGGCAAAAGCATAGTATATTCAGAGCCGTAAAGCGCATATCTCGGGTTATCTGTCATTCCCCCATCGACTGCTACATAGGTTCTTATTCCCTCAATTTTTTTTACTGAGCCTACGGTATAAACTGTTATTCCGGCATCTGCAACGACAGACCTTCCCGGTTCAATCGAAATTGCAGGCTGCGAAATACCGAGGCGTTTACATTCAGTTTTTACAGTATCAGCAAATGTTTTTACAGCTTCTGAAATGGACTTCGGGTCGTCGCTTTCTGTATATCTGACACCGAAACCGCCGCCAAGGTCAAGTTCGCGAATTTCAAAGCCAAGCTCTTCTTTTATCTTAGCGATAAAAGAAAGCATAACCTCTGCTGCGTGGGAAAACGGCTCTGAATCAAAGATCTGTGAGCCGATATGGCAATGGAGACCGATAAGACGGACATTTTCCATACTAAGGGCCATCTTTATTATCTCAATCGCTTCGCCATTTTCAAGCGCAACTCCGAACTTTGAATCAATCTGCCCTGTTTTGACAAAGTCATGTGTATGTGCATCAACGCCGGGTTTGATTCTGAAGGAAATATCGGCGATTTTTGACATCTTTTTCGCTTCATCGTTGATTATGGTGAGTTCTTCCATATTATCAACGATAAACTGCTTTATATCACTTTTAAGCGCGAAAATGATTTCGTCTCGTGTTTTATTGTTTCCGTGAAAAGAAATCTTTTTTGATGGAAAGCCTGCGCTTAATGCGGTATATAACTCGCCACCCGATACAACATCTGCGCTTAAGTTCTCTTCATTAATTATCTTATAAATTGCCTTTGTTGAAAAAGCCTTACTTGCATAGTTTACGGTAAAGTTTTTACCAAAGGCTTCTGACATAGCCCTATAGTATTCTTTGCAGGTGTGGCGAATTTTATCTTCATCCATAATATAAAGAGGAGTTCCGTATTTTTCTGCAAGCGAAACAACATCTGCGCCACCAACCGTCAGATGTCCTGCTTCATTGACTGATAATGAATCTGAAATAAACAAAATACAAAAACCTCCTTTTCTATTCAAATGAATTCTGAATTATTCTGACAATCTCGTCTCTGCCGCTTCCCTTTTCTGCTGAAAACGGAATTATAATCTCTTTCGGAACATTCAAAGTTTCGGAAATAAGATTAATAGACGGCTCTATCTGGCTTTTCTTTAGCTTGTCTTCTTTGTTTGCAATAACATAAAAAGGCATACCTGACTGAATAAACCATTCTGCCATTACAATATCATCTGCTGTGGGTTTATGCCTGATATCAACGATGAAAATTCCGAGAGTAAATGCATCATCGTCGCGGTTTAGATAAGTTTCAATGAGCTTTGCCCATCTGTTTTTTTCGCTCATGGAAACCTTGGCATAGCCGTACCCCGGCAAATCAACAAAATACGCCTTATTGTCAATAAGAAAGTAATTTATGTGTATTGTTTTTCCGGGAGATGCACCGACGCGCGCAAAATTCTTTCGGTTAAGAATTTTGTTTATAACCGAAGATTTGCCGACATTCGATTTGCCTGCAAAAATAATCTGCGGTAAATCTGTTTCAATAAAACCTGAAGGAGTAGCTGCAGATTTTACGAATTCGGCTATATGCAAATTGAGAAACGGTTTATCATTCATAGCTTTTCCCTACTGTCTGATGCCGTGAACCTTTCCGCAAGAAGCAGTTTCATCAAGGATAGGTGTAAAAGCATCCTCTTTCTTTTCTTCGTTTGTGCAATCACGACCCGAAAGGTCGATTGCACATTTGATTACCTGGTCTGCGTGGCTTACAGGGCAAAATGCAAGCTTTTCGCGGACAACCTTATCAATATCGTCAAGGTCCTTAAGGTTATCTTCAGGAATAATAACTGTCTTTATTCCGTGTCTGTATGCAGCCATGGTCTTTTCTTTAAGACCGCCTATCGGCAAAACCCGTCCACGGATGGATATTTCACCGGTCATAGCGATATCATTTCTGGCAGGAACACCTGTAAGTGCTGATACGAGAGCTGTTGCAATCGTAATACCTGCACTTGGTCCGTCCTTCGGTATCGCACCTTCAGGGAAATGGATGTGGATGTCACGGGTTTTATAGAAATCTGCTGTAATGTTATATTCCTTTACACGGCTTCTGACATAAGTCAGAGCAGCCTTTGCAGATTCGTTCATTACAGTACCGAGATTTCCCGTAATTTCAAGCTTTCCGGTTCCCTCGGTAACATTTACTTCGACCTCAAGCATCTCTCCGCCGACAGAAGTCCAGGCAAGACCGTTGACAACGCCTGCTTCCTTACCGTCAGAAAGTCTGTCTTCCTTGAATTTTTCAACGCCGAGGAAGTCTGCGATGTTTTTATCTGTAACCTTGACTTTTTCCGCATTACCTGAAACAATCATTTTTGCAGCTTTTCTCATAACTGTTCCGATTTCGCGCTCAAGAGTTCTTACGCCTGCTTCGCGTGTATAGTTTGAAATTATCTTATATACAGCATCGTCGGTGATTTTGATAAGAGTCGGTGTAAGGCCGTTCTTCTCCATCTGCTTTCTTATAAGGTAATTTCGGGCAATATTGAATTTATCTTCAACCGTATAGCTTGTAAGCTCAATAACTTCCATTCTGTCAAGAAGCGGAAGCGGGATGGTTGAAGTTGTGTTTGCTGTTGTTATAAACAGTACATCTGAAAGGTCGAACGGAACTTCAAGATAATGGTCACGGAAGGCAAAATTCTGCTCTGAGTCAAGGACCTCAAGCATAGCCGATGCAGGATCTCCCTTGAAATCGCTCGACATCTTATCAATCTCGTCAAGGAGAATGAGAGCATTTTTAGAACCTGCAGTTTTTACTGCGTTCATAATGCGACCGGGCATCGCGCCTATATATGTTTTGCGGTGACCTCTGATATCTGCTTCGTCACGGACTCCACCAAGAGAAAGTCTTGCAAACTTTCGTCCCATAGCATTTGCAATGCTCTTTCCTATTGAAGTTTTACCGACACCCGGAGGGCCGACAAGACATATAATCTGGCTGTTGTTTTTCTTTGCAAGATGCTTAACAGCGAGAAATTCAAGGATTCTTTCCTTAACCTTCTCCATACCATAATGGTCACGGTCGAGAATTTTCTGCGCAGCAGAAATGTTAAGTTTATCCTTGGTAACTGTATTCCACGGAAGCTCAAGAACTGTATCAAGGTATGTTCTTATAACTCCGCTTTCGGGTGAGTTGATCTGCATCTTGCGAAGTCGGGATGCTTCCTTTAAAAGCTTTTCTGAAATCTCTTCAGAAAGCTTCAGCTTTTCAATTTTTGAAGCATATTCTTCAAACTCAGCTTCAACTTCATCTCCGTCGCCGAGTTCTTCGTGGATAGCCTTCATCTGCTCGCGAAGGAAATAATCGCGCTGGTTCTTGTCCATCTGCTCCTGAACTTTGCCTGCGATATTGTTTTCAACCTTGAAAATTTCAAGTTCGCGAACGAGAAGCTTATGGACAAGAGTGAGTCTCTTATACGGATGAAGCTCCTCAAGAACAAGCTGTTTGTTCGTAAACTTCGACGGTATGCTTTGTGCGATATAGTCTGCAAGATCGCCCATTGTTTCTGCAGAGATTACATTGAGCATTACATCGTTTGAAAGCTTCGGAGCAAACTCTATATATTCAGAAAAAAGGTCCTGAGTTGAACGGACAAGTGCTTCGTATTTTACGCTGTTTTCCCTTACCGCAGGAGTAAGAAGTTCTTCAACCTCAGCCTCAATAAACGGCTCGGTGTGAAGGAAGTCAACAATTTTTGCGCGGTAAATTCCCTCTACCAATACTCTTGTGTTGTTTCCGGGGAATTTGAGAACCTGCTTTACCTTTGCAACCGTACCCACAAGATAGATTTCGTGTGGCTTCGGGTTATCTGTCCGTATTTCCTTCTGTGCAACAAGGAAAATGTTCTGGTCCTTGGACATAGCATTATCCAAAGACTTCATTGATTTATCGCGCCCAACATCAAAATTGAGCATCATGTGAGGAAACGCCGTAAGTCCACGAAGCGGAAGAACGGGCATTATGCTTCTTCTCGTTGTATTCTCAGGCATAGTATATTCCTCCTTTACTGCGCTGATTTTATCTCTTTTCTTTTTATCAAAGGCTCGCTTGTTTTATTGATAGAGCCTTCTGTAATGGTAACACTTACAATATCAGGGTCTGACGGTACATCATACATGACTTTCTGCATAACGCCCTCTAAAACGGCACGGAGTCCTCGTGCGCCGATTCCCCTTTCTATCGCAAGCTCTGCAACTTTTTCAAGTGCTTTCGGCTCAAAGCTGAGTTCGACGCCGTCAAGCTCAAGCAAGCGTGTATATTGCTTTGTTATTGCATTTTTCGGCTTTGTGAGAATGCTTATCATAGCATCCTTATCAAGAGGAGCAAGCGGAGCGATAACAGGAAGTCGTCCTACAAGCTCAGGGATGATACCAAACTTGAGCAAATCGTGCGGCTGGATATCGGCAAGAAGCGCTTCCTTATCCTCTTTCGATTTAGAGGAAACCTCAGAGCCAAAGCCTATTCCATTCTGTGTTTTGCGCTTTGAAACAACTTTCTCGATTCCGTCAAATGCGCCACCACAGATAAACAGAATGTTCTTTGTATCAATCTGGATAAACTCCTGGTGCGGATGCTTTCTTCCACCCTGAGGCGGAACATTCGCAACAGTACCCTCGAGTATCTTGAGTATCGCCTGCTGAACGCCTTCACCCGAAACATCGCGGGTTATGGATGTATTCTCGCTCTTTCTCGCGATTTTATCAATCTCGTCGATAAATATAATACCGTGCTCTGCTGCTTCTATATCATAGTCTGCCGCCTGAATAAGGCGCAGAAGGATATTCTCTACATCTTCACCGACATACCCTGCCTCGGTGAGCGTTGTAGCATCAGCAATAGCAAACGGGACATTGAGCATTTTGGCAAGAGTCTGAGCAAAAAGCGTTTTACCTGAACCGGTCGGACCAATCATAAGTATATTGCTCTTCTGAAGCTCAACCTCGTTTTTGTCCTCGTTTGAAATTCTCTTATAGTGATTATATACAGCGACACTTAATGCGAGTTTTGCGCCTTCCTGACCGACTATATATTCATTGAGTTTTTCGTGAATCTCGTGAGGTTTAAGCAGAGTAAGCTTTGAACCATCATCAGAAGCCTTTCTCTCTGCTTCACGGATAGATTCAAGATATTCCTTGCAAATGTCGATGCAGTTTTCGCAAATAACTCCGTTTGTGCCGGCAAGAGTGAGCATATCAGGAGTTATTTCTTCTCCGCAAAAAGTGCAGCACATTTTTTTGTTTGTGTCAGACATAGATTACTCCTCGTTTTCGAAAAAAACTTACTGTCTTTTTGAAATAACCTTATCAATAAGGCCGTAAACTTTCGCCTCTTCGGCTGTCATGAAATTATCTCTTTCTGTATCCTGCTCAATTACATCAAGCGGCTTTCCCGTAAACTCGGAAAGCTTCTTATTGAGCTGTTCCTTAATACGGATGATGCGGTCTGCGTGAATCTTGATGTCGGTAGCCTGTCCCTGCATTCCTGAAAGCGGCTGATGAATCATTATTTCAGAGTTCGGAAGAGCGAGACGCTTGCCGGGAGTTCCTGCAGCGAGCAAGAATGCACCCATCGAAGCTGCCATTCCGACACAGATGGTCGAAACATCACACTTAATAAAGTTCATTGTATCAAAAATTGCCATTCCTGCAGTTATTGAACCGCCCGGAGAGTTGATGTAGAAATGAATGTCCTTATCAGGGTCCTGAGACTCAAGATATAAAAGCTGAGCAACAATAAGAGACGCTGTTGTATCATTTACTTCCTCTGACAAAATGATGATTCTGTCGTTCAAAAGACGGGAAAAGATATCGTAAGAACGCTCGCCTCTGTTTGTCTGTTCTACTACTACCGGAACTAAACTCATTATATTCACACTCCTGTTCATTTTTAAAGATAGGCGCGAGGAAAAAACTCCTCCCGCCTATCCCAATGTATATATTATGCCTAGAATATGGAAAATTATTCTTTATCTGCAGCTTTCTTTGTTGTGGTCTTCTTTGTGGTTGTTGACTTCTTTGCAGTAGTCTTCTTCTCGCCGTCAGCTGCCTTTGCAGTTGAAGTCTTCTTTGCAGGGGCTTTCTTCTCTGCAGCCGGCTTATCTTCAGAAGCCTTCTTTGTAGCAGTCTTCTTCTCCGGAGCCTTAGCAACTGCATTCTCACGAAGGAAAGCAAGAGTCTTTATTGTATAAAGGTCACTCTTCATTGCTTCTGCCGGAAGGAAGCTGCGAACACGGTCAACAGGCATATTGTACTGCTCTGCAAGCTTTGTATACTCAGCTTCGACATCTTCGTCAGTCGGCTCAATCTTCTCAGCCTTTGCAATAGCTTCGAGAGCAAGACGAGACTTAACCTGCTCCAAAGCCTGGTCGCGGAAGTTAGCGCGGAAATCGTCCATATTGGACTGCATCATTTCAAGGTACTTGTCAAGAGTGATGCCCTGCATCTGGAGACGCTGAGCAAAGTCGTTGCAGATGTTATCGAGCTGAGCTTCAACCATAACATCCGGAATATCAGCCTTCATCTTGCCGACAATAACATTCATTATAGCAGCTTCGAATGCGTCGTTAGCCATCTTTTCGCGGCTGTCGGTGAGCTTCTTTTTGATGTCCTTCTTGAGATCTTCAAGTGTTTCAAACTCAGAAACATCCTTTGCAAACTCATCATCAAGAGCCGGAAGTTCAGTTTCCTTAACTTCGTGAACCTTTACCTTGAAGATAGCAGCCTTACCTGCGAGTTCGTCAGCATGGTACTGCTCGGGGAAAGTAACATTTACATCACATTCCTCGCCTGCGCTCTTGCCGACAAGCTGAGCTTCAAAGCCGGGGATAAACTGGTTTGAACCGAGCTTCAAGCTGTGGTTCTCGCCCTTACCGCCGTCGAATGCAACATCATTTACGAAACCTTCGTAATCGATAACGACTGTATCGCCGTCCTTAGCTGCGCGCTCTACAGTAACAAGACGAGCGTTCTTTTCGAGCATGAATGAAAGCTCTGCGTCAACATCCTTCTTTGTTACTGAAATAGCAGGCTTCTCAGCCTCAACGCCCTTATACTTACCAAGCTTTACTTCAGGCTTGACAGTAACGGTAGTCTTCATAACAAAGCCGTCGTCGTTTATATCAACAAGCTCTACCTCAGGATAGTCAACCGGCTCAATGCCGCTTTCCTTTACAGCAGCTTCGTATGCAGCCGGATATGCGATGTTGATAGCATCTTCGGTGAATACGCCTGCGCCGTACATACGCTCAATCATTGCTCTCGGAGCCTTGCCCTTACGGAAGCCCGGGATAGCAATTTTTGACTTGTTCTTGAGATATGCTTTTTCCATAGCATCGTCAAACTCAGGCTTCTCAACCTGGATTTCGAGACACACTTTTCCGTTCTCGAGTTTTTCTGTTGAATTCAATTTCATTCGAGATCATTCCTTTCGAATCGGTTATAACCTAATTATTGTAACAGATTTCTACCGATTTTTCCACATCTTTTTTTGTTTTTTTGAAAAAAATATTATCTTTCGTTGTTTTGTTAAACTTTTGAAGTTTATCGATACACTTTTTTGTGCTTTTAGACTATTAAAAGCGGCTCAAAACGGAGAAAATCTGCAGAAACGAGAGAGTAATTTACATTTTTATGTTCTCCTATAAATGCGCTTTTGTGACCGAAGCTGTGAAGATGACCGTAAAAACAAGCCTCAACACCGTATTCCGAGAGCATATCGGTTATCTCTTCGCACTCGTAACCGCTTGAAATCGGAGGATAGTGCAAAAAGCATAGAATTCTTTCAGGAGAAAGTTTCTTCCCTTCTTCGAGAGAGAAACGAAGTCTGCCTATTTCCCTATCGTAAATCTTTCTGCTGTTTCCTGTTTCTTCTTCAAAGAACCAGCCACGAGTTCCACAGATTGCAATATCGCCGATTTTAAAGGCGTTATTGTGGAGGACATCAATAGTATGTATGTCGTTCTCGGCGAAAAATCGTTTTGTTTTAGTGGCAGTTTCCCACCAAAAATCGTGATTCCCTTTGCAGATTATTTTCTTGCCCGGAAACGAGTCTATAAGCTTGAAGTCAAGAAGCGATTCCTTGAGCGACATACCCCAGGAAACATCACCAGGGATAATTGTTATATCGTCGTCATTAAGGCGTGAAAAAGCTTCTGTGAGCCTGTTCTCATAATCTTCCCAGAGCGGACCGAAAACATCCATGGGTTTATTTGAAGCCCTTGAGAGATGCAAATCAGCTATCGTATAGATTGCCATTAAAGCTCACCGTTGGTAAACTTGAGCACAACTTCCGAGAGATCCTCACGGTTTGCAGAGTCAAGGAAACGCTCTTCAATCTCAAAGATAGACGAAAGCGGAGTCGGGACCTTGTTGCCGGTAGTTTTTCCGAGAATCTTAAGAAGCTCTTCGCCGTCCGAATCGATATCAACACCAAGTGCAGAAAGAACGCTGTCAGCGAACTTGAACGGGCTTGCGGTTGAAGCGAGCAATGTAACAGTATCGTCTCCCGTTTCTTTCTTGTAGTTGTTATAAACATTGACAGCAACAGCTGTATGTGTATCGATGAGATAGTTATGCTCGGAAAATACATTTGAAATGGTCTTTAATGTATCTTCAGGTGTGCAATATCCGCCGTAGAAGAGATTTGAAATTTTCTCAAAGATTTCTGAACTTACGGTGTATGCGCCGTCGCTCTGGAGCTTTGACATATACTTTCGCATAACCTTATCGTCATTTCCTGAAAGGTTGAAGATAAGACGCTCGAGGTTGCTTGAAATAAGAATATCCATTGCAGGAGAGTTTGTGACATGGAACTCTCTGTTCTTGTCGTACTTTCCTGTACGGAAGAAATCGGTAAGGACATTGTTTGAGTTTGAAGCGCAGATAAACTTCTTTATCGGAATACCCATTTCTCTTGCATAGAATGCTGCGAGGATGTTACCGAAGTTACCTGTCGGAACGCAGACATTTATTTCATCGCCTTCGCTTATTGCACCGCTTTTAAGCAAATCGAAATAGCCCGAAACATAGTATGCAATCTGCGGTACAGCTCTTCCCCAGTTGATTGAGTTTGCTGAGGAGAATATGCATCCGTTTTCAGAAGCTTTCGCGCGGATTTCCTCATCAGAGAAAATCGTTTTCATCGCGGACTGAACATCGTCAAAGTTTCCTACAACAGAAGAAACATAGACATTGTCGCCCTTCTGGGTTGTCATCTGACGCTGCTGGATACGGCTTACGCCGTCCTTCGGATAAAATACAGCAATTTTTGTTCCCTCAACATCAGCAAAGCCTTCAAGAGCAGCTTTACCTGTATCTCCGGATGTTGCAACAAGGATGCAGGCAAGACGCTTCTCGCCAGTTTTCTTGAGTGCTGAAGACAAGAGATACGGAAGCATCTGCAATGCCATATCCTTGAATGCACAGGTAGGACCGTGCCAGAGCTCAAGCACACCGAGCTTTTTATCAAGCAAATGTACGGGTGCTGCATTAGTTGTATCAAATTTTTCGCTGCTGTATGCCTTTTCGCAATATTCCTTTAATTCTTCCTCTGAAAAATCGGAAAGGAATTTACCGAGAACGAGAGCTGCGCGCTCCTTATAAGATGCGTTAAGAAGAAAAGCCTTGTCCTCAGCTGTGAGTGTCGGGATGCTCTCAGGACAGAAAAGACCGCCATCTTTGCTGAGACCCTTTACGATGGCTTCTGCAGAGTTTAATCTTAACGACACATCTCTCGTACTAAAATACTTCATAATATTTCCTCCAAAAACTAAAAAGCGTTTTCTATTATGTTAATTGTGTAATCTTCTGATATACCGCTTGGCGCATAAACTTCAACAACATCAAATCTCGCCTGTTTCTTTGTTTCGTTCTCAGAAAGCCAGATTTCAGCCGTCATACGAAGCTTTTTCTGCTTTGAATAAGTAACGAATTCCGCAGCATCACCGAAGTTTGAATTCTTGCGAAGCTTTACTTCGATAAAAACGATAAAGCCTTTATTTTCTGCTATTATATCAATTTCGCCAAAACGGGTTCTGTAATTTACCGCAACGATTTTATAGCCTTTTTTTCTGTAAGTTTCGGCTGCAAGAGCCTCGCCCCACTTGCCAAGCAAAGATGTTGTCATTTCAGCAATGCTCCACCTTTATATTTCTTGAAAAAGCTTCTTCTGTGAATCGGCGAAAGCCCGAACTCCTCTACTTTTTCGTAATGAAGCTTTGTCGGATAACCCTTATGCTTTTCAAACATATATTCAGAGTACTTCTCCGCCATTTCAAGCATAAATCTGTCACGGCTTACTTTTGCAAGAATTGAAGCTGCAGCGATGTTTGCAGAAAGAGAATCGCCTTTTATAACATACTGCATCGAAACACCTGCGTCAAAAAGCTGATTCCCGTCAACGAGAATGTAATCTGTAGGAACCTTGAGCTTATCAACAGCTCTTTTCATCGCAAGAAGCGAAGCTCGCAGGATGTTTATATCATCAATTTCAGCTTCCGAGCTTTCGGCGATTCCAAACGCGAGAGCGTTTTCGCAGATTATGTCAAAAAGAGCTTCTCTTTTCTTCTCACTGAGCTTTTTAGAGTCATTAAGCCCCTCGATTTCAAGGTTCGGCGGGAGTATTACAGCTGCGGCAAAAACAGGTCCTGCAAGCGGTCCTCTCCCTGCCTCATCAACTCCGCAAATATTTTTATATCCCTTTTCAAAAAGGCTTCTTTCAATTTGCCAAAGATTATTTTCCATAACTTCTCACTCTACCATTCTGAGAGCATACCACGGAACTCTATTTTTTCAAGAGGTTCGCGATTTGCTTCAGCTACATTTTCAAGAGTAATTCGTCCTAGCACACCTTCTCGGAATTCATCAAGAAGAGTTTTTGCCATACGCTCAGTATTGACCTCACCACCGGAAATGAGAAAACCTCTTGCTTTTCCTGCTCTCTCAAGTATTTCATATCCCGCCTCTTCGACAGAAGAGGTTATCTTATATCTCGTATTGAGATTCTCCGCATAGCGCTCGGAAAGAACTTCCATAAAAAGCGATGCGAGCGACTCAATATCGAGGATATCGTCCTTAATCGCGCCTGTAAACGCGAGATTGAGAGCTGTTCTCTTATCGTCAAACTTCGGCCAGAGCATACCGGGAGTATCAAGAAGCTCTATTCCCTCGCCTGCTCTTATCCACTGCTTTTCGCGTGTGACGCCTGGTCTGTCCTCAGCTTTCGCGACAGTTCTGCCTGCGACTTTATTTATAAAAGACGATTTGCCGACATTCGGGACGCCGCAAATCATAACTCGTATATTTCTGCCAATAAGTCCCTTTTCTTTCCACTGCTCAATTTTGTCGGAAAGAAGATTTCTTATAGCCTGCGGAAACTGCGAAACACCGCCGCCGTTCTTTGAGTTTGTTTCAAGAACGGAGTATCCCTGCTGTCTGTAATACGCTGCCCATTCCTTTGTCTTTTCAGGGTCAGCAAGGTCAACTCGGTTAAGAATTATAAGACGCGGTTTTGCTTTTGAAAGTTCAAAAATATCGTAATTTCTGCTTGAAATAGGAATACGCGCATCCAAAACTTCGCAGACTGCATCAACCATCTTAAGGTTATCCGAAATCATTCTGCGAGTTTTGGTCATGTGACCGGGGTACCATTGAATATCCATAATGTACCTCCAAAATCTTTAAAATTTAGTTTACTGCTCCAAAGTTTTTAAACGGGAAAACGCGGAGAATAACGCGTCCGAGGATGTTCGATTTGTGAACCATTCCAAGGCTTGCGTCACGGCTGTCTGCGCTGTGGTTTCTGTTATCTCCCATAACGAAGACGCAGTCTTCAGGGACGGTCGCCGGGAACTCAAAATCAAGCCTGCGTTTTGTCTTGTCCGCTATATATGGCTCTTTGATTTCCTCGCCGTCGATATAAACTATTCCCTTTTTAAAATCAATATCAATCTCCTGTCCTTCAGTTGCGATAACGCGCTTTACAATCATCTTACCGTCGAGGAAAGACTCTTTTGCAAGAACGACTATATCGCCGTTTTCAGGTTCGTAAAGGAAGTCAGAAGTAATAAGCCAGTCTTTATCGTGAAGCGTCGGAAGCATAGAGTCTCCGTCAACTCCGACGATTCGGAAAAGAAATATAAAAATCAAAACAATTGCGCTCAGGATAAAGGTAATATTCTGAACCCAATCGAAAATTTCATCTTTAAGAGAGGTCGAAGGTTGTTTATTTTCTTCTGCCTCAAGGTATGCGTTCTCAGGCATAAATTCACGCTCCTAAATAAGTGAAAAGGGGGAAGACTACAAAGCCCTCCCCTTCTCCTTTTAGATATCTTCCTTGACCTTTGCTGCCTTGCCGACTCTGCCACGCAAATAGTAAAGCTTTGCGCGTCTGACCTTACCCTTACGGATAAGCTCGAACTTAGCAACGTGCGGTGAGTGAATCGGGAAAACCTTTTCAACACCTACGCCGTACGACAAGCGACGAACCGTAACTGTTTCCTGAATGCCACCATGCTTCTTAGCAATGATTGTGCCTTCAAAAACCTGAACACGTTCACGGTTACCTTCTTTAATAAGGACATGGACACGGACAGTGTCACCAATGCTTATTTCAGGTAAATCTTTCTTGATCTGACTGTCTGTCAAATTCTTGATAAGATCCATTGATGCACGCCTCCCTTCTTCATAGCCGTTCGTGCCTTAACATAGAAGACAGAGGACCGACCGTTATATGACTAGGATATAATACCACATCTAAAACTAAAAATCAAGCATAATTTTATTTTTTTAATACTAATTGAACTTTTTATAGTTTTTTGATATACTGTTTATTAGAAAAATCGTAACAGAGGTAGCAAATGAAAGAATTTACAATAAATAAAAATGATGCGGAAACGAGGCTTGATAAGTTTGTTTCAAAGGCTGTTCCCTCGCTTCCCTCAAACCTTATACAGAAATATATCCGCTTAAAGCGTATTAAGGTAAACTCTGCACGCGCAAAGGCAGATATGCGTCTTTCGGTCGGTGATAAGGTTTCGATGTATTTAAACGACGAGTTTTTTGAAACAAACCGTGCAAAAAAGGCTGAAACAAAACTCGCCTCATCTTTTCCGAATATTATATACGAAGACGAAAACATCCTTCTTCTGAATAAGCCTGCAGGAATTTCTGTTCACGATGACGATGCAGGCGGAGAAACTCTCCTTTCGCAGATGCTTTCGTATCTCGCTCACAAAGGAGAATGGGTTCCCGAGGAAGAAAACGCCTTTATCCCTGCTCTTTGCAACAGAATAGACCGCAATACCTCAGGCATCGTAATTGCCGCAAAAAACGCCGAAGCGCTTCGCATAATGAATGATAAAATAAAGAACCGCGAGCTTTCGAAGTTTTATCTATGTGCAGTTATCGGAACACCAAAGCCCAAAGCAGGCACACTCAAGGGATATATTTTCAAGGACGCGAAGGAAAACCGCGTTTATGTCCGCCCGGCTCCTTCCCCCGGCGCAAAAACTGCAATAACGAAGTATTCTACTCTCAAGACAAACGGAGACATCTCACTCGTTGAATGTGAGCTTATAACAGGAAGAACTCATCAAATAAGAGCGCAGATGGCGTACGCAGGTCATCCGCTTGTCGGAGACGGCAAATACGGCAAAAACGCCGTAAATAAACAATATGGTATGAAGTATCAGGCGCTCTGCTCATATAAGCTTGTTTTCAGCTTTAAAACCCCGTCAGGCGCACTTGAATACTTAAACGGAAAGACCTTTACCATAAAAGAAATTCCATTTAAAGAAAAATTGTTTGGATAACGAATACTCCAAGGAAAAATAAGCAAAATAAAAAAGCATCTTGCAAAGCAAGATGCTTTTTTGTTGGTCCGAGTGACAGGAGTCGAACCTGCGGCCTCTTGAACCCCATTCAAGCGCGCTACCAAGCTGCGCCACACCCGGATATCAACTATAAAAGTATAGCATACATTTTTTAAAGTTTCAAGTATAAATTTAATTTTTTTAAAGAAGGTTTTATATGACAATATCATTCATAAGAACTATCATTCTATATATCCTTATTATCGCGGCACTACGCGCTATGGGAAAGCGTCAGGTGGGAGAACTGTCCCCTTCTGAATTTGTTGTAACACTTCTTGTTTCAGAGCTTGCGACGATCCCGATGCAGAGCACCTCTGTTCCTCTTCTCCACGGAATCGTTCCTATTCTGACCCTGCTCGGGCTTGAAATTATAATTTCGACGGTGTTCATACGATATAGCAGAATTCGGAAAATTGCAGTCGGAAAAATCAACATACTGATAGAAAACGGAAAGATAAAGCAGGACGAAATGCGAAAGCTCCGTATAACGCTGGACGAGCTTTTAGAAGAGATACGCCTGAAAGGCTTTTTAAATATCAGCGACATAAAATATGCGATTCTGGAATCTAACGGCGAACTCAGCGTCTTCCCTTTTTCAAAAAACGACCCTGTGACCCGTGAGGACATGAATATAACGGATGAAAAAAACTTTCTTCCGTACACTATTATATCTGACGGCGTTTATGTTGCAAGCGAAGTTGCGATTCTCGGAAAAGACAAAAAATGGGTTTTTAAACAACTTAAGAAACAGAACGTTTCTTCAATAGAACAAGTTTTTCTGATGCAGGCGGATAGAAGCGGTAAAACCTTAATCATACCGAAGGAGAGAAAGAAATGAAAGAGACAATCGTAGGTGCATCTCTCTTTTTAATAATAATTACGCTCGCGATTATAACAAACATCACCACAGACAGGATAACCGGCGAGCTTATTGAATATTGCCTCGGTTGCGAAGTTGATATACAGTCAGGAAACTGGGATGCGGCAAATACGAAAATAAAAGATGCGCGTGAAAACTTCATAAAGAATTCTCACACGCTTGAAAGCTATCTTATACACGAGGATATTGAGCGACTTTCAGATATATTGACAAATATCGAAATCGCAGTGGAATTAAAAGATAAAAATGAAAGCTTTTCTAATATAAAAATCTTCTTAAGAAGATTAAGTGAGCTTTCCGAATCGGATAAGCTCACTTTCAATAACATTCTTTAAATTATTCAGATTTAAGGCAGTTAAGCTCTGCAAGGAAAGACTCAACATCTTCAAAAGAGCGATAAACCGATACGAAGCGGACATAAGCAACCTGGTCAATCTCTTTAAGGTGCTTCATAATCATTTCACCGATTTTGCTGCTCGAAACTTCTTTTTCCATAGTGTTCTGAAGAGTCTGCTCAATTTCGTTTGCAACTTCTTCAAGCTTATGGATGGGAACAGGACGCTTTACACAAGCTCTGAGCATTCCCGAAAGAAGCTTGTTTTTGTCAAAGAGCTGACGGGAACCGTCATTCTTAATGACATAAAGCGGCATACTTTCGACCATTTCGTATGTAGTAAAACGCTTCTGGCAAGAAAGACACTCGCGACGGCGACGGATAGAACCGCCACCCTCTGCAGGTCTGGAGTCAAGAACCTTGCTTTCTAAATAACCGCAAAAAGGACATTTCATAAATAATACCTCCGAAAAGGAAACTTTACTGAAAAAATAATATCACAGGTTGACATAAGATTTCAAGTAAAAAACAAAATCGTCACATATTTGTAATGTTTTCGAGAAAGTGTTTCGACTTGGAGACCTCGGAAACATCAGAAAAACATTGCGAATAGACTTCGATAAGGATATCTCCGTTATAACCCACGCGCTTGATATCTTCCCTGAACTTTTTAAAGTCAAACTTCCCTGTTCCCGGAAGCAGACAGTCACACTTATCGTCAAAGTCGCTTACATGGATATTCATAAGGCGATTTCCCATTACTGAAAGATATTCCGAATAGTCAACCCCTGCCCGTCTCGCCTGCTTTAAATCAAGCGTGAAACCGATGTTACGAACTTTCTCGGCGACTGATTTAATGTAAGTGGGGCTTTTTGATTTACACCACGAAACATTTTCAAGACACAGCGTAATTCCAAACTCCTTTGCAGAATCGGAAAGTATAGCAAGTGTTTCTGCGGCGATATCAGATAACACAATATCGCTATCGGGAATCTGACCGTAGATGCGGTCACCGTGAAATGTAAAATATTTTACGCCTAAGTTTTGCGCCGAGTGAAATACTCTTTTGTATTTTTCAATAGACTCTTCTGTTCTTCTCTCATATCCCGAAAAGAACAGAACTGCTTCCGCAAAAGCAGTATATGGATGAATTGATATAATCTCACCAGAGCCTTTCAATCTGTTCAATTCGTCGATAAACGGCGTTGAAATTTCCTCGTCGCAATTATAGAAAAATTCAAAGAGGTCAAAACCCTGTTCTATAAGTGCTTTGAACGATTTTTCAGATTTTTCGGGATACATTACGGCGCTTGATACTCCGATTCGCATTTTACCACCTCAGAAAAAACAAAGGCTTGCAGACTTTGCAAGCCTTTGTTTAATTACATTACTTTGAAGTCTTTGAAAGCTTAACCCAGATAGGTCCTGAGATAAACATTGAAGAATAAAGACCTGCAACGATACCGACAATAAGCGGAATAACAAACTGACGGATTGAAGGAACGCCGAGAACTGCAATCAAAACAACTGCAAGGAGTGTTGTGATAGTAGTGTTGACGCTTCTTGTTGCTGTCTGCCAGATACTCTGGTTTACAACATCACCAAAGCTTGTCTTCTTGAGAACCTTTCTGTTTTCACGGATACGGTCAAAGATAACGATTGTAGCGTTGATAGAGTAACCGAGAATCGTGAGAATAACAGCGATAAATGTCATATTTACCGGAATTCTGAAGATTACATATGCACCCATAACAACGAAAACATCGTGTGCAAGAGCTACAACTGCTGCAAGACCTGATCTCCAGTCAAAGCGGATTGCGATATAGATAAGCATGCAAAGAATTGCAAGAAGAGCTGAAACGATAGCAGCGTTGCGGAGGTCTGCACCCATTACCGGGTCAACATTGTCAACAGCGAGAATATCTGTCGGGATAATTTCGTCGTTTTCATTCTTTGTTGTTCCGTCGTTTAAGCCATAAGCTTCTTTAAGTGCAGCAAATACTGCATCGCGCTTCTCTGTGTCGAGCGTTGTTGTTTTGATAACAACCTGTGTCTCTTCTGACTTCTGAACTGAAGACGGTGCAACGCCTGCTGCATCTTCAACAATCTTTGCGATGTTATCGAGCTCTGCCTTGTCGAGAGTCTTATGCATTTCGTATGTCATTGTTGTTCCGCCGAGGAAGTCAATGTCGAAGTTAAATGTGTTGACGCCGAACGGAAGAAGAACCAAAGAAACAATACCGAGAAGTGCAAAAATAACGCCTATTGTTCCGAATATGTTGAATTTATCAACTATGTTAAATCTGTTCTTTAAATTTTCAAGCATCTTTTCTTCCTCCTTATGCACCGTAAGCCTTAGGTGACTTAATCTTCATATCAACGAGACGGTAAAGAAGGAAGCGTGAAACAACCAAAACCGTGAACATTGAAATAATAACACCAAGTCCCAATGTGATTGCAAATCCCTTGATTGTTCCCATACCAAAGGAATAAAGAACGATTGATGCAATGAGGGTTGTGACATTTGAATCGAGGATAGCTGTGAATGCGCGCTTAAAGCCTGCATCAATTGAAGCCTTAAGAGTCTTTCCAAGGCGAAGCTCTTCCTTGAAGCGCTCGTAGATAACGACATTAGCATCTACCGCCATACCTATTGAAAGAATGATACCTGCGATACCCGGAAGAGAAAGGTTAACCTTGAGAAGTGCCATAACAACTATCATAAGAGCTGTGTAGAATGCAAGAGAAACGCTTGCAACAATACCTGAAAGTCTGTAAACGATAATCATAAAGAGCATTACAAGGAGAAGACCGATGAAGCCTGCAAAGAGGCTTGTCTCAAGTGACTTTTCACCAAGTGTCGGTCCAACAGAACGAAGCTCGATTTCTTCAAGCTCGAACGGAAGAGCACCTGAACGGATGAAGTTCGCAAGCTCTTCTGCTGCTGCGCCACCAGTTGCAGATGCGCTTTCTCCACCGCCGAAGGTGATGATAGCTTCATCTGAATCGATACCTGTTGAAGCGTAAGAAGCATCAACAAAAGGAGCACTTACAGGCTCACCGTCAAGGCAGATTGCAATGTAGTTCTTGCCCTCTGAAGCGCGGGCTGCAGCCTTCTTTGTAGCATCCTTGAACTTTTCGCGAGCATCTGAGTTGAGCTTGAGCACTACATGGTGCTCGCTCATGCCAACCTCTGAAACCTGACCGAACTGAGCAACTGCATCCTCAACATCCTTACCTTCGATAACAACCTTATCGTCAGCGTCGCGGAACTCAAGAACTGCAGGCTTACCGAGAAGAGCTACTGCTTCTTCTGTATCAGTAACTGACGGAATTTCGATAGTGAATCTTCTGTCGCCTACCTGCTGGATAGTAGCTTCTGTGTAGTTCTTACCATCAAGTCGTGCGCGGAAGATGGTCTTTGTAACTTCCATATCTTCAGCTGACGGAGCTGCGCCATCTTCTGTACGAGCCTCAAAAGTGATTGAAGCACCACCTGCAAGGTCAAGACCAAGACGAACGCCGTCTTTTGCACTCGGAATTTCGAATGCACCGAGGTTTAAGCCGTTAATCGAAGTAGCAATAAATGCAGCAATTACTACGAGGACAACGACAAACCAAAGTATGCCTTTTTTCATTTGTAATTACCTCCTCTGATTTATGCGGTTTTATCCGCACAGCACTAAAATATTATATATATTAAAATTATTTTAGTCAATATATTTTAAACTTTAAGCTCTGCTTCTGTATTTATCTCTGAAATGTATTTTGAGATTGCAGGTTTAACATACTCTTCAATAAATTCAGTAACCTGAGATGCGGATCTTCCCGTATAATTCTTCGGGTCGAGATTCTTTTCAATCTCTTCTTTTGACATACCGAATGCAGGGTCGTGTGCGATTCGGTCTATGAGGTCATTTGCTTCGCCGTCTTCCTTGACTCTCTTTCCTGCCGCAACAGAATGAGTTCTTATAAGCTCGTGAAGTTCCTGACGGTCACCGCCGCGCTTAACAGCATCCATCATGATATTTTCACTTGCCATAAACGGAAGCTCTTCCATGATGTGTTTTTTAACAACCTTCGGATAAACAACGAGACCTGACGCAATATTGAGGTAAATGCAGAGAATAGCATCCGTAGCAAGGAAAGCTTCTGCAACTGCAAGGCGCTTGTTTGCCGAGTCGTCGAGAGTACGCTCGAACCACTGTGTAGCAGCTGTGAGAGCCGGATTGTTTGCTGTGCTTATAACAAACTTCGACAATGCGCAGATTCGCTCTGAACGCATAGGGTTTCTCTTATAAGGCATAGCGGATGAACCGATCTGATTCTTTTCAAACGGCTCCTCCATTTCCTTAAGGTTAGAAAGAAGACGAAGGTCAGTCGCAAACTTGCAAGCACTCTGTGCAATACCCGAAAGAGTCGCAAGTGCCATAGAGTCAATCTTTCTTGAATAGGTCTGACCTGAAACCGGAATTACACCGTCAAAACCAAGCTCTTCTGCGATGTAAGCTTCCATCTTCTTTATTTTGTCTTCATCACCGTCAAAAAGCTCCATAAAGCTTGCCTGTGTACCGGTTGTTCCTTTTGAACCGAGAAGGCGCATTGCATCAATTCTGAATTCGAGCTCTGAAAGGTCATAGAGAAGTTCGTTTATCCAGAGAGTTGCGCGCTTACCGATTGTAGTAAGCTGTGCCGGCTGGTAGTGAGTAAAACCGAGAGTCGGCATATCCTTATACTGATCAGCAAATTTTGAGAGAGCTGAAATAACGCTGACAAGGCGCTTTCTAATAAGGATAAGAGCGTCACGCATTACGATAATATCCGTGTTGTCGCCTACATAGCAACTTGTAGCGCCGAGATGGATGATTCCCTTTGCATTCGGGCACTGAAGACCATAAGCATATACATGGGACATAACATCATGGCGGACTTCTTTTTCTCTTGCTTCAGCTACTTCGTAATTTATGCCGTCCTTGTACTTTTCCAGCTCATCTCTCTGCTCCTGTGTAACAGGAAGACCTGGTTTCATTTCGGCT
>JAZTWZ010000134.1:0-26713 GCA_045636165.1 Eubacteriales bacterium | reverse complement strand
ACGCTTTGAGAGCTTATGCTGTGCATCCTTCATAACAGGAGAACAGTGGACATAAGTCGGGATCTCCCAGCCAAATGCTTCATAAAGAAGGTTATACTTAGGTGCGGACGAAAGATACTCCGAACCTCTTACAACATGAGTAATGCCCATGAGGTGGTCATCAACGACATTTGCAAAGTTATATGTCGGGAAACCGTCAGACTTGATAAGAACCTGATCGTCGAGGTCTTCGTTCGGAACTGTTATATCGCCGTAAACAGCATCGGAGAAAGTTGTCTCTCCCGTTCTCGGCATCTTCTGACGAATGACATAGCTTGCGCCTGATGCAAGCTTCTCTGCAATTTCTTCTTCAGAAAGGCGTGAGCAACGACCGTCATACTTCTGCGGAAGTGCACCCTCTTTTTCCTCGTGGTCACTCTTTTCGCAGAAGCAACGGTATGCAGCTCCGCGCTCAATGAGAAGCTCTGCATACTGCTTATACATACCCATTCTCTCGCTCTGGATATACGGACCTACAGGCCCTCCGATATCGGGACCTTCGTCATAGATAAGACCTGTTTCGTGGAGAGTGCGGTAGATAAGGTCAGTCGCACCTTCAACAAGTCTGCCACGGTCAGTAACCTCAATTCTGAGAATGAAATCACCGCCACTGTGCTTCGCAATCATATAGGTATAAAGAGCTGTACGAAGGTTTCCGATGTGCATATAACCTGTCGGACTCGGAGCAAAACGAGTTCTTACTCTGCCCTTCGGAATCTTCGCCTCTGCTTCTTCAAAAAATTTCATATCCATTATATCTTACCTCTGTCTTACTTTTTCTTTGCCCAGGAATCTTTAAGGGAAACAGTTCTGTTGAAGACAAGCTTATCGTCTGTCGAAAGCTTATTGTCACGGCAGAAATATCCGTTACGGAGGAACTGATATCTTCCCTCTCCGAGATTTTCGCGTATTGCAGATTCACACTTACAGTTCTCTAAAATCTCGAGTGAATCGGGATTTAAGTTATCCGTAAACGAACCGCCCTCCGGATAATCTCCGGGGTTTTCTGCATTGAAGAGATTGTTGTAAAGACGAACCTCTGCATCAACTGCATCGTGAGCAGAAACCCAATGGATGGTTCCCTTTACCTTTCTTCCGTCAGGAGTTCCGCCGCCATAAGATTCGGGGTCATACTCCGCATGAATTACCGTAATGTTTCCGTCTGCATCCTTTTCAACACTCTTGCATGTTACGTAGTATGCATACTTAAGTCTTACTTCGTTGCCCGGGAACATTCTAAAATAGCCCTTAACTGGCTCTTCCATAAAGTCTTCACGCTCGATATAAAGCTCACGAGAGAAGGTAACCTTATGAGTACCGCTATTTTCGTCTGCCGGGTTGTTCTGAGCCTCAAAAGTTTCAACCTTATCTTCAGGGTAGTTATCAATAACAAGCTTTATGGGACGGAGAACAACCATCATTCTTGCAGCTGTCTCGTTGAGGTCCTCACGGATGCAATGCTCAAGGAATGAGAAGTCAACCGTGCTGAGAGTTTTTGAAATACCGATTTTTTCGCAGAAGGTGCGTATTGCACTCGGAGTATATCCGCGACGGCGAAGACCTGAAAGAGTCGGCATACGCGGATCATCCCAACCGTCAACAAACTTCTCTTCGACGAGGTGACGGAGATAACGCTTTGACATAACTGTATTTGTGATGTTAAGACGCGAGAACTCTATCTGACGGGGCGGATTCTCAAATCCGATTTCGCGGACAACCCAGTCATAAAGCGGACGGTGGTCTTCAAACTCAATTGAACAGAGAGAATGAGTTATTCCCTCAAGCGCATCCTGAATCGGATGAGCATAGTCATAAAGCGGATAGATACACCACTTATCACCCTGACGGTGATGATGTGTATGAAGAATTCTGTAAATCGCAGGGTCACGCATATTCATATTCGGAGACGCCATATCAATCTTCGCACGAAGAGTATGGCTGCCGTCTGGGAATTCGCCGTTCTTCATACGCTCGAAAAGGTCGAGATTCTCCTCAACCGAGCGATCTCGGTACGGGCTGTTCTTTCCCGGTTCGGTAAGGGTTCCGCGGTACTCACGCATCTCCTCTGCCGAAAGGTCACAAACATACGCCTTTCCGCGCTTTATAAGCTCAATCGCATATTCATAGCACTTATCAAAATAATCTGAACCGTAGAAAATTCCTCCGTTCGGCTCAGCTCCAAGCCAGCGAAGATCCTCTTCAATCGAGCGAACAAACTCATCATCCTCACGGACAGGGTTTGTATCGTCATAACGGAGATTGAAAAGACCGTTATACTTCTGTGCAACGCCTGCAGAAATCCATATAGCTTTAGCACTTCCTATATGGAGATATCCGTTAGGCTCCGGCGGGAAGCGCGTATGAATCTTCTTTATTCCCTTCTCGGCAATATCAGAATCAATCGCTTCATAAATAAAGTTTGTCGGGTTAGTATTTACATCCATTTTATATGACTACCTCCGCTTGGTTATTTTTGCAAACATAATTTTCTATTCTATATTTTACCACACCTTATACTCAATACTCAATAGTAATTATTAAAAATAATTTCTTTTTCTTTCATTATTTGTACTTGCTTTCTGTAAATCTCCCCTTTCCTTTTGCATAGACTGATTTTGAAAAGGAGCGATGCCAATGCCGTTTTCTGACAGAGAGCTTCTCGCCCGTCTTATCCAATGTGAAGCAGGCGGCGAAGGCGATACGGGGATGCAGGCTGTTGCGAGCGTTATAATGAACCGCGTTTATGCACCTGACGGTGAATATGCAAGAGTAGGTCAACAGAATATCCGCAATATTATTTTTCAGCCGGGACAGTTTGAATGTGCGACCGACTATTATAACAACCGCTACAACCCACAAAACATATATAATATGAATCCCGAACAGATACATTATGACATAGCCGATTGGGCGATAGCAGGAAACCGCCTCTCGCCGCTCGGAGAAGCACTATGGTTTTTTAACCCGTTCTCGCCTGAATGCCGTGAGAGATTCCCAAGCTCCGTCGGCACATTCGCCGTAAGAATCGGCGAGCATTGCTTTTACAACCCAACAGAAGCATATTCAGAAACATAAAGGAGAGATTTTTTTGGACCGAACCGGTAACAGAATGAACTTTTCAGCTCCCACCCCCAACCGCGACTTCTATGAGCAAGGCCGAGTTGTCCCTCAGGTAGAAATGCTTGCCGAACAGCTCCAGACCGCAATCGGATACTATGTCTCCTGCGACTTTCTCATCGGCACGCAGATTATTGAGCAGCGCGACGGGATACTCGCAAAAGTCGGAACAAACTTCTTGACACTCTATCAGCCCGACCTTGAACGCTATATAGTCTGCGACCTTTACGCCCTTAAATTCATCACAATCTACAACACAACAAGTGTTCCGCGACCGTAAAACCCGGTTTATTGTTTAGCTCCGTAGCTTTTTGTCAATAATAAAACAAAAAGCTACGGAGGTTTCAATATATGAGAACTGATATTTTTCACGGAAGCTCAAACACACTTCCCGATTTTGCTTCTCTTCCCGATTTGTTTGACGAATTCGGAGAAATCAGCGGAAGTGCAGATAAGATAACAATAGACCTTGCGCTTTCTCTCGGACGGGCAACAGCCGAATTTGCGGCAAGAATCGCCGTAGGGTATTCCGATTGCTCGCTGTGCAGGCTCCTCGCAGGAGCGTTTGTTTCAGGAGCTGCAGCGACAGGCGCTCAGGTTACAGAGCTTGGACCGTCCTTTTTCGCAGCCGCTTCATATCTCTCACGGTCATATCTTTTTAATCTCATGGTCTTTTTTGAAAACGACAAAAACTGTCTTTCCATTCGTATAACGGATAAGTTCGGACTTCCGATTGAAAAAGCTTTGCAAGCAGGGATAGAAACAAAAATCAAGCAAAACGACTTAAACTATGTCGGGATGTCAGATGTAATTATGCCAAAATCTCTTTCAGGAGCGCTTGATGCTTTCTCTTCTTCTGTCATAAAAAGAGGCAAGCTATCAGGCTTTACAGTTTCGGTTTCCGGCAACTCCATTGCAAGTACCACCTTGAGAGAGGTTCTTTTGGCTTGCGGCTGCGAGATTTGCGCGCCAAAGACCAGCATTTGTGACCTTTCCATATCAAGTGACGGTACAAAACTGTTTCTTCGCGATGAAAAAGAACACCTTCACGACGATTCCCATGTAAGCGCGGCGTGTGTTCTCGTTCATTTTCTGCTTGGCGGAAAGACGCTTGCTGTTCCCTCTGATTCACCAAGCATTTTCGAGCAGATTGCACTTGAGCACGACGGGCGCATTTTCAGAATCGGGCGCGATTCTGCAGCAAGAGAGATTTATCTTTCCCAGGAAGTTCTCTGCAATGCTATAGGTGATGCAGTTTTTCTTCTCTCCTATCTGAGAGACTACGACATCACGGCAGAAAAACTCTTCTCTTCCCTCCCCGATTTCATTCTTTTCTCACGCGAGGTTGGTCTTAAAAACGACCGAAAAAAGCTTATTAAAAATCTCGAAAACTCCTGCAAAGATATGTACAGCGAACATATAGGCGCACTCAGGATATGCGCAGACGGCGGTTGGGTAAACATCCGTCCGTCACGCTCGGGAAGCTCTCTCCGCATAACAGGAGAAGGAATGAACGAGGAAATTGCTTCAGAACTCTGCAATCTTTTTATTGAAAGAGCAACCAATATGGACAATCTCCACGACAAATAAAACTGGACATTTTTACCGGATAATGTTATAATTACAATAACTGTTATTTGTCTTTATTCTTCGGAATTACTATATATCATATATTGCATATCGAGATGGCACTTTCTCGTCGGTATAGTGGGGTATGCCGATTTGTGATCGCTTCCGTCTCTCAGGAATTTGCGTCCCTTTATTTACGGACGCTTCTTTTGGTATGCTTATATGCCGTTCTACATAGCGATTTCGTTGTATATTGAATATAAAAGATTGGAGAAAAACAATGGCACAAAAACTAAAATTTTTCGCTCTCGGCGGACTTAATGAAATCGGCAAGAATATGTATGTTTACGAATATGCCGGAGAAATAATTGTTGTAGATTGCGGCCTTGCCTTCCCAGATGACGATATGCTCGGAATTGACCTTGTCATTCCCGACATATCGTATCTCAAGAAACACAAAAACAGAATTCGAGGAATCTTAATCACTCACGGTCACGAAGACCATATCGGAGCTCTTCCGTATGTTCTCCGTGAAGTGAATGCCCCGATTTATGCGACAAAGCTTACTGCAGGCATAATCAAGCAAAAGCTTGCAGAGCATAATATGCTTTCAAAGACAAAGGTTAAGGTTGCCTCCCCCGGCGACAAAATCAAAATCGGCAGTTTCGAAGTTGAGATGATTCATGTTAACCACTCTATTGCTGACTCCGTAGCCCTTGCAATAAAAACTCCGCTCGGTACGGTCATCCACACGGGCGACTACAAGCTCGACATCACTCCCATTCAGGGACCGATGATGGATATTGCCCGTCTCGGACAGCTCGGAAACCGTGGCGTCCTTGCTCTTATGGGCGAATCTACAAACATTGAACGACCTGGATACACCCTTTCGGAATCTACCGTCGGCGATACCTTTGAGGCACTGTTCAAGGACTGCAGACAGAGAATTATTGTCACGACCTTCGCTTCGAATGTTCACCGTGTACAGCAGATTATCCGCGCTGCAGTAAAATACGGCAGAAAAGTCGCGATAAACGGCAGAAGTATGGAAAACATTATGGAGGTTGCTCAAAACCTCGGATACCTCGATATTCCGAGCGATGTTCTCGTAGATTTAAATACCATAAACAAGCATCCCAAGAACAAAATCTGTATCATCACTACAGGCTCTCAAGGAGAAGCAATGTCAGGTCTTTACCGCATCGCATTCTCTGCACATAAAAAAATTGAGATTATGCCAAACGACCGCGTCATCATTTCCGCAAGCCCTATCCCCGGAAACGAAAAGGCAGTTAGCAATGTTATAAACGAGCTTTACCGCAAGGGTGCAGAGGTAATATATGAAAAGCTTGCTGAAGTTCATGTTTCAGGTCACGCCTGTCAAGAGGAGCTTAAGCTTATGCTCGCTCTTACAAAGCCCAAGTATGTTGTTCCGATTCACGGCGAACACCGCCATCTCAAGGCTCACGAGACTCTCGCCGTCAAGATGGGCGTTAAACCGAAGAATATTTTCGTAACAGAGCTTGGAAAAGTCATTGAGTTCACCGAAAAGGGAGCAAAACTCGGAAACGCCGTACCGTCAGGGAAAATCCTTATAGACGGTTCGGGAATCGGTGATGTCGGCTCGGTTGTTCTTCGCGACAGAAAGCAGCTTGGTACTGACGGAATTATTACCGTGGTCGTTTCGATTGATTCGGAAACCGGAAAGCTAATCTCTCCGCCGGACATTATTTCACGAGGCTTTATATATGTCAAGGAAGCTGAGGACATTATGGAAGAACTCCGTGCGCTCTCTTCTGAAGTTATCGAAACTGCCCTCAAAGCAAAACACCCCGATTGGGCAACTATGAAGAATACTCTTAAAGGCAAGATGTCGGACTACCTCTATCAGAAAATCAAGCGAAGCCCGATGATTCTGCCGATTATTATAGAAGTATAAAAAATACCGACAGTTTAAAACTGTCGGTATTTTTTCTAAAACAGCGAAATTTGTTCATCAAGGCGCTCATCGTCCGTAAGTCGCGCACCTGCAGCAGGCAGGGTTCTTACCTTATAGCGTGATGCATCTTTTATGCTTGATTCTTCCTTGTGGCAGACATATTTTACCGTATATTTTGCTTTGAGTTTCATAACTGCGACACCCTGTGTCGAGCGCGAAGTTTTCGGAGCAAGAAGCGCTGTATGGAATATGAGCGCACGGTTCTCGGTAGAGTACATCGCAAACTCTTCGTCTTCACTTATCACAAACGCCGCGACAAGTGAACTCTTATCAGAGTACGCACCCGTGAGGCGCTTTCTGTTTGTCTTCGTTTCGTAAGACGAAAGCTCAACTCTTGCTACCTTACCGTTTTCGTAAACAAAGATAAGATGCGACTTATAGTCACCTGGGTTGCACATAAAGACAACCTGCTCGCCCTCGTCCATACCAAGCTTTGACGGCAGATAATCACCGAGAACGCTCGCCTTTGTATCTGCAAACTCAGAAAGCCGCGCCTTATATACCTGACATTTGTCAGTAAAGAACATAAGCTCGCCACGGTTTGTCATTTCGAATGTTTCACGGAGAGAATCGTTCTCCTTATACTTCTGCTCGCCACTCATTCGGAGCGAAAGCGGAGTTATCTTCTTGAAGTATCCTTCCTTTGAAAGGAATACATGAACAGGATAATCTTCAACCGTTTCTTCTTCGTTGAACTCCTCGATTTCGCTGCTGTATATGATCTGCGTTCTTCTCGGAGCATCGTATTTTCTGATAATTTCTTCAAGACCCTTGATGATAAGATTCTTGATTTTCGTCTTACTTGCGAGAATATCCTCAAGCTCTTCGATTTCGCGAGTGAGTTCTTCAGTTTCTGCAACGCGCTTTAAGATATATTCCTTATTTATGTTACGGAGCTTGATTTCTGCGACATATTCTGCCTGAACTTCGTCGATACCGAAGCCGATCATAAGATTCGGCACAACCTCGCTCTCCTCTTCCGTTTCTCGGATGATTGCGATTGCGCGGTCGATATCAAGCAAAATTTTCTTAAGACCTTTTAATTTATGGAGCTTGTCCTTCTTTCGAGTAAGCTCTGCAAATATGCGGCGCTTTACACATTCAGCACGCCATGCAGTCCACTCATTGAGAAGGTCGCGGACACCAAGCACCATCGGGTTCCCGCCTATGAGGACATTGAAGTTGCAGGAATAAGAGTCCATTAGAGGCGTTAGCTTATAGAGCTTCTGCATAAGCTTTTCAGGGTCAGTTCCGCGCTTGAGCTCAATTGCAAGCTTGAGACCTTCCTTATCTGATTCATCACGGACATCGGAAACCTCACGAAGCTTTCCTGCCTTTGCAAGCTCTACGATTTTATCCTTTATAGCTTCAACCGTAGTGGTATAGGGAATTTCAAAAACCTCTATGAGGTTATTTGACTTATCAAATTTCCAACGAGCACGAAGCTTGAATGAGCCTCTTCCTGTTCTGTAAATATTCTCAATCTCTTCCTTATCATAAACAATTTCCGCACCTGTCGGGAAATCGGGAGCAAGGAGAGTTGATGCAATGTCGTGTTCAGGGTTTCTGATGAGTTCAATCGTTGTACGGCAGACCTCAGATAGATTGAAGCCGCATATATTTGACGCCATACCGACAGCAATACCCGTATTTGCCGAAACGAGGATATTCGGGAACTCTGTCGGGAGAAGAGTCGGCTCTTCAAGCGTGTTATCATAGTTCGGAACAAAATCAACCGTATCCTTTATATCTCTGAAAAGCTCGGCACAAATAGGCGCAAGCTTAACCTCTGTATAACGCGAAGCCGCATACGCCGTATCGCGCGAATAAACCTTACCGAAGTTTCCCTTTGAATCTACAAACGGAAAGTTAAGAGCTTCGTTTCCGCGTGAGAGACGTACCATCGTTTCGTATATCGCCGCGTCACCGTGGGGATTGAGCTGCATTGTGCGGCCGACAACATTGGCTGATTTTATTCTCGCGCCGTTTAAAAGCCCCATTGTGTACATCGTATAAAGAAGCTTTCTGTGGGAAGGCTTGAAGCCGTCAATCTCCGGAATAGCACGGGAGATAATAACCGACATCGCGTATGGCATATAGTTTTTTTCAAGAGTTTCGGTTATCTGCTGCTCAACAACCTCGGCGTTAAGCCCGAAAACCTTGCGTTCTTTTTCTTCTGTCTTTTTCTTTTTTGCCAAAGTTTTCTCCCCCTTCCGTTAAGATATGTCTGCTTCGTCAAGGTATTTCCAGCCGTTTTCTGCAATAAATCTCTTTCTCTCTGCGAGATTATCGCCAAGGAGAAGGTCAAACATCTCAGAAACCGCCGCCTGCGCCATATCAGGAACAACCTTGATAAGTCGGCGCGATTCGGGATTCATAGTCGTCTCCCACATCATATCAGGCTCGTTTTCACCAAGACCCTTACTTCTCTGGATAGTATATTTCTTACCCTCAAGCTTTGCTGTTATGTCCGTCTTTTCTGCATCGGAATATGCAAAGTATGTGTCATTTCCGCAGTTTATTTCATAAAGAGGAGACTCTGCGATATAGACATAGCCTGCATCAATAAGAGTCGGCATAAGGCGGTAAATCATAGTGAGGATAAGCGTTCTTATCTGGAAGCCGTCAACATCGGCATCGGTACAGATAATGACCTTATTCCAGCGAAGACCTGCAATGTCAAAGGATGAGAGGTCCTTGTTCTTCTTGCTCTGAACCTCGACACCGCAACCGAGAACCTTTATAAGGTCAACGATAATATCGCTGTTGAAAATCTTTCCGAAATCAGCCTTAAGACAGTTAAGAATCTTTCCTCGAACAGGCATAATCGCCTGGAACTCGGCACTTCTTCCCTGCTTACATGCACCAGCCGCAGAATCACCCTCTACGATGTAGAGCTCGCGACGCTCGCGGTCTTTGGTACGACAATCGATAAACTTCTGAATTCTGTTTGTCATATCAAGATTGCCCGTGAGCTTTTTCTTGATGTTAAGACGCTCTTTTTCTGCGCTTTCACGACTGCGCTTATTGATGAGCACCTGATCGCAGATACGCATAGCTTCGTCTTTATTTTCTATAAAGTATATTTCGAGCTGCTCGCGCAAGAATTCAGTCATCGCTTCCTGAATAAACTTATTCGTAACAGCTTTTTTGGTCTGGTTTTCATAAGAAACTATTGTGGAAAAGTTATTTGAAACAAGAAGCAAGCTGTCAAAAATATCGACAATGCTTATCTTGCTTTCGTTTTTCTGATATTTATTATTCTGCTTTGCGAAGCTGTCAACCGCATAAACGAAAGCATTTCTGACAGCCTTATCTGGTGCACCTCCGTACTCAAGCCAAGAGGAGTTATGGTAATACTCAATTCTCGGAGCGGTGTTGGTAAAGCAGAATGCAGCAGAAATTTTAACCTTATACTCAGGCTTGTCATCGCGGTCGCGACCGCGTCTTTCGCAGGAAATAAACCTCGGCTTTGTGAGTGGCGGTGTCTCGCCTGCCAGTCCTTCTACATAGTCTGAAATTCCGTTTTCGTATTTAAATTCGGTCGTTTCAAAGCTTCCGCCGCGCTGCTCGCGGAATTTAAAGCTTATACCTGCATTGACAACTGCCTGACGCTTAAGAACATCAACAAAGTATTCAGCAGGAATGTTTATGTCCGTGAAAACTTCAATATCGGGCTTCCACTTTATTCGTGAGCCCGTCTTCTTTCTGTCTGCAGGTTCGGTTTTGAGGCCGCCTATATTCTCGCCCTTTTCGAAATGGAGGGAGTATTTATTATTGTCTCTCCATACAGTAACATCCATATACTCGGCACTGTACTGCGTAGCACACGCGCCAAGACCGTTAAGACCGAGCGAATACTCATAGTTTGAGCCTTCGTTGTTCTTATATTTACCGCCTGCATAAAGCTCGCAGAATACAAGCTCCCAGTTGTAGCGACCTTCAGTCTGGTTATAGTCAACAGGACAACCGCGACCAAAGTCTTCAACCTCTATCGAATGATCTTCATACAGAGTAACGATAATGGTATCTCCGTGACCCTCACGCGCTTCGTCTATCGAGTTTGAAACAATTTCGAAAGCTGAATGCTGACATCCGTCAAGCCCGTCCGATCCAAATATGACAGACGGACGCTTTCTGACTCTGTCCGCACCTTTAAGGGTGGAGATACTTTCGTTTCCGTATTCCGTATTAGTTATTTTAGCACTCAATGTAAAAACCTCCGTGCATAAGTATCCAATTTAACTTATTTTACCATATATTGTTTATCTCTGTCAACTTCACACAATATATATTTAAAAAGAATTCCTGCATTATGCAGGAATCCTTTTAATTTACTGTTTTCCTTTGAGAATCGGTCTGAGAGGTTTGTAGATAAACTTTGTTATGAGCGATACAGCAACTACCTTTATCACATTGAACGGAACTACGCAGAAAATTACAAGCTTTGCAAGGCTGTCGATTGACGGGAATATACTTTTCCCCATTTCAACAATCTGCTCAACTGGCATCTGAAACGCTATTGCATATACAGGAATAAGAACAAAGGCATTCATAAACGCACCGAGAACGACCATAGTAACACCGCCGACAAGCATACCGACAGACGATGCCGCTTTTGTCTTATACTTTTTATAAATCAGACCTGCAGGAAGAACATACGCAACGCCGACAAGAAAGTTTGCCGTCTCACCTACTCCCACTGTCTGAGTTCCCTCAATGAGCGTATTGATAAGCACCTTTAAAAGCTCAATCACAACACCTGCAACAGGACCGAGGGCGAATGTACCAAGAAGCACGGGTATTTCGGAAAAATCGAGCTTATAAAACGGCGGTGCAAGAAACGGCAAAGGAAACTCAATAAGCATAAGTACTACAGAAACTGCAGAAAGCATAGCTACCTTTACCATCCACTGTGTCTTTTTCATAGATAAACCTCCAAAAACAAAAATACCCCCGATATACAAATATATCGAGGCAAAATAACAGCAAAATACAAAGCCATTTTCTTCTCACATCCGGACTGTACCGTCGGCGTCGGAATAAAACCGAACTCAGCTTTCGCTCGCGGGCTCGTCAGAAACTTCTGCTTTACCGCCGGTGGGGAGTTTCACCCCGCCCCGAAGAAAATCACTATTAAGTTTTCTTTATTATATCACATTATGAAATTTTCGCAACTGTTTTTTCATTTTACAAATTATTAACCATTTAATGTTTTTTTGGTGTATAATATAATTAACCTGAGAGGAGGTATTTATATGTCAAATCACATTCTCATAATTGAAGATGACCCGAATATCGCCGAACTTATACGACTCTATCTCGAAAAGGACAATTTTGAAGTTACGATTGCATCAGACGGCAGAACGGGCGTCAACGCTTTTTACAGCTCAAAGCCTGACCTCATTCTCCTCGATATAATGCTTCCCGAAATGGACGGCTGGGAAGTTTGCCGTGAAATAAGAAAGACCGATAAAACTCCGATTATTATGCTTACCGCAAAGGACGAAACGGTCGATAAAATCACAGGGCTCGAACTCGGGGCTGATGACTATATCGCAAAACCCTTTGATATGAAAGAGGTTATCGCTCGCATTCACGCTGTTCTCCGACGCTACACAGGAGAGAGTAATACTGATGCTTCCCCGAAGGATATAAAAACCTTCCACAATCTTGTTATAAATATGTCGGCGTATGAAGTTATAATCTCGGGAAAGAAGGTCGAGATGCCGCCGAAGGAGCTTGAGCTTTTAAACTATCTCGCCTCTCATCCGAACAGAGTCTTTACGCGAAACCAGCTCCTTGACGATGTATGGGGCTTTGAATATCTCGGAGATTCGAGAACTGTCGATGTCCATGTCAAGCGTCTTCGCGAGAAGATAAACGGAGCAAGCGATAAATGGTCTCTTGCAACCGTCTGGGGCGTCGGATACAAATTCGAAATACTCACTAACGAATGAGGGTGACTGAGTGAAGCTTCTTTACAAATATTACCTGATGATTGCACTTCCTCTCGTCGCGTGTCTTTTCGTAATCGGAATAGGGCTTTCTTTTCAGATGCACAATTATTCGATTGCAGAAAAACATACTTCACTTGAGCGTGCGGCAACAAAAGTTTCCGCAATGACAGAGGAACTATACTATAACCATTCCCTTTCGCACGAACAGATGCTCAGGACGATTCTTTTTTCAATGGCAAATGACGGTACTATACACATAATCGTATGTGACTCCCGCGGTCAGATTTTTCTCACCTCTGACAGATACGGAACTCCCTACATGAGCGCAAAAGTCAGTCCCGATATTTTAAGAAAAACTGCAGAGAGCGAAGTCTTCTCAGACACTGGCACTCTGGAGGGACTATACAAGGGCGAAAACTACACCGTAGGGCTTACAGCGAAAAATGACCTTCAGGAGCCGATTGCTTATGTCTATGTTACGACATCAATCGAGAATGTCAGAACACTTATGAACTATGTCAAAAATCTTTTTACATTCCTTGCTCTTATTGTATTCATATTGGCGGCTCTTGTTTCGTATTTTATTGTAAGAAAGATGACAAAACCACTCAAAGAAATTTCAAGCGCTTCAGCTAAATTTGCACGCGGAGATTTCTCGGCAAGAGTTGCTGTTTCTTCCAACGACGAAATCGGAGAAATGACAAAAGCGTTCAACAACATGGCAGACTCTCTCGAAAAATCAGAGGTTTTGAGACGCGATTTCATCGCAAATGTCTCACACGAGCTTCGCTCCCCGATGACCTCGGTTACGGGTTTTGTTGACGGAATCTTGGACGGTACTATTCCGAAAGAGCGTGAAGAGCACTATCTGCAAATCGTATCCGACGAGGTTCATAGGCTTTCGCGTCTTGTCAGCCGTATGCTTGATATAACAGTTCTTCAGAGCCGCAATGTCACCGAACAGAGTACGGTTTTTGACTTTTGCGAAATGACAAAGCGCGTTTGCGAAAACTTTGAGAAACGGGCAGAGGAAAAGGATATAAAAATCAATATTGAATTTCCTCTTCATCCGATTTCTGTTGAAGCAAACGAAGACGCTCTGTATCAGGTTGTTTACAACCTCACAGATAACGCACTTAAGTTTTCCGAAAGCGGCTCACACATTGACCTTTCAGTTTCCGAACGCGGAAACACGGTTTCATTCTCCGTAAAGAATTACGGTACTGAGATTCCGAAAGAACAACTCCCCTATGTTTTCGACCGCTTCCACAAAGCAGACTCTTCCCGTTCAAAGGATAAGGCAGGTCTTGGACTTGGACTTTACATCGCAAAAACAATCATAAGCAAACACAACGGAAAAATTCGGGCAGAAAGCCATGACGAAGTTTGCGAATTCTCATTCACCATTCCAAAGGAAATAAAAAAATAAATTCATATACAGGAGGAACAGAATATGAACAACGATTTTTATAACGACAACAATCAAAACGAAAACGAAAATCAGAAAAGTTCAATAAATATGGAGTACAAGCACAAGAAAACCCCAAGCTGGATTATAGCTCTTCTCTGTGCTCTGGGCGCAATTTATCTCATAGTTTCGGTAACTCTGATTGTCGCCTTTATCAAGGTTTCACCTGAAAACAATTCAATTATAAGAAATGAAATTATTGACGAAATCATTGATGACGATATTCAGGAACACCTCATCCAGAACGACTCCCCCATTTCTGACGGTGCTAAAACCACAGACGGCGCGCTTACTGTCAAGCAGATTTCCCAGAAGGTCAGAGCATCCGTCGTAGGGGTTACCTGCCAGAGTGCTGAAAGCTTCTCTGCTTCTTCGGTAGGTTCAGGAATAATTATGTCTGCTGACGGATACATCATCACGAACAACCATGTAATTGAAGGAATGACTACAATCAGTGTTGTTCTCGATGACGGAACAACTTATCCTGCACGCCTTATCGGTACAGACGCAAGAACCGACCTTGCAGTTATCAAGGTTGATGCAAAAGATCTCCCCGTTGCAGAGTTCGGTGACTCTGACAACCTTGAGCAGGGTGACCCTGCAATCGCTATCGGAAACCCTGCAGGACTTCAGCTTCAGAACACGGTTACATCGGGAATCATATCTGCTATAAACCGCGACATTGTTATCGAAGACCGTACAATGACACTTATTCAGACTGACGCGTCAATTAACCCCGGAAACTCCGGCGGACCGCTTGTTAACGAATTCGGTCAGGTAATCGGAATCAATACGGTTAAAGTAGGAATTTCCTACTACGAAGGTCTCGGCTTTGCAATTCCGATAAATACAGCCAAACCGATTATTGATGAACTTATTTCAAACGGCTACATCAAGGGTCGTCCGTCAATCGGAATCAACGGTCAGAGCATCGGCGCAAGAGATGCTGCCTTCTACGGTCTCCCTGAGGGACTTTATGTCGAGTATGTTCACCCCTACTCCGATGCATTCAAAAAGGGGCTCCGCCGCGGCGATGTTATTACGAAGATGAACGGAACAAAGCTTTCTTCAACAGCTGAAATAAAGCAAATACGCGACAACTTCAAAGCAGGCGACGAAGTAACCCTGACTGTTTACCGAAACGGAAGAGAAGAAGATTTGAAGATTATCCTTATGGATGAAGCCGCTCTCTCCTCTTACGGAGATCCGAGCTAAAATTAAAAACCGAGCTGACAACTTCAGCTCGGTTTATTCTTTATAAAATTCGGGGATAAAGCTCTCCTTTGCCGACTCTCCGTCCTGGATATATGCATTCCGGACGCCTTTTTCGATTGCATAATCTACAAGCGTGTTGTAATACTTCTCCGAAACCTTTCTGTTTATTTCCGGATAATCGCAAACCCACGGCATCGGCGTATATTGGCTCATTATGCTGATATAAATATCATCGCCGTATTCTTCATAGAGATAATCAATTATCTTCTTCGAATCAAAAAGAAGCCCCGGAAGCATCATGTGGCGGACGATGACACCGCGCTTCATTATTCCGCCACTCGCAAACTCATTTTTTCCCACCTGTGAAAACATTTCAGCTATCGCAAGGGTCGCAACCTTAAAATAATTCGGAGCATTTGAATACTTTCTCGCATATTTGTCATCAAAATATTTAAGGTCGGGCATATAGATATCAACAAGCCCCGAAAGCATTTTAAGCGCTTTAGCGCTCTCATATCCTCCGGAGTTATATACGACGGGTATCTTGAGACCACGTTTTTTTGCCATAACGAGCGAGCTTGCAATCTGCGGAATGAAATGAGTCGGCGTTACGAGGTTTATATTGTGCGCGCCATCATCCTGCAAGGAAAGAAAAATCTCACAAAGCTCTTCTTCCGTTATCTTCCTGCCGTTTCTTTCGTGGCTTATAGATCGGTTCTGACAGTAAACACATCCGAGGTTACACCCCGAAAAGAAAACCGCACCTGAGCCTCTTTCTCCCGAAATCGAGGGTTCTTCCCAGAAATGAAGCGCTGCTCTTCCGATTTTTATTTCGCTGTTTATACCACAATACCCAAGCTTATTTTCCGCTCTGTTTACTCCGCACTTTCTCGGGCATAGATTACACTCAGTCATTTTTATCTCTCCACTGCTTTTTCGAACGCTCCTCCACCGAGGAAATCTATGCGCTTAAAAAGAACAATATCTGCAATATTCTTTCCCCTTCCAAGAGCAAGATTTGCAATGTTTTTTTGCGTTTTGATTATAACAAACGCGCATTTTTTTGTCAAGCTGACTACGGTATAACAGCAGCAAGAGTTTGCACTATGAGGAAGTTCACTGAGAACGAATTTCCTAACCTCGCTGCCTGCATTTGTGCTTGCTTTGTCCGTCTTGATGTCCGTCAGACAAATATGGCATACTACAGTGTTGAGTGGTATTCTTTCTAAAACATTCAAAAAGAGCAGATGTCTTATGACATCTGCTCTTTTATTTTCTTTTTATAAAGTTTTCTGTACATAATATACTGTGCAATGAATGTAACTATCCAGGAAACAGAATACGAAAGATACAAAACTTCCGGGGTATGGAACTGCTCACACGCAAAAATCGTATATATCCAAACTATTCGCAATCCGCAGATTCCGATAACCGATACGATTGTCGGACCGGTTGATGAGCCCATTCCGCGAAGAACTCCCGTTGTAACCTCCATCATACCGCAAATGAAGTATGTGAGTCCTATGCACATTATTCTCCTCGTCCCGTACTCAATTGCCGCTTGCGAATCGGTTATGTAAATTGACAAAAGCTCACGGCTAAACACCACGCACAAAATGCCCGTCACTATACCGACAACTACAACCGATGCAAGGCAGATACGGAAAACCTTTTTCACACGGTCAAACTTGCGCGCCCCGACATTCTGTCCCGTAAAATTAAGAACGCCCTGATAGAAGCTGTTCATCATTACATACTGGAAGCCTTCGATGTTTCCTGCAGCAGAAATTCCCGAGATAAAAACCTCTCCGAAAGCATTGGCAGCTGACTGGATTATTGTGTTTGCGATTGCAAAAAGAGAACTCTGTATTCCTGCAGGGATACCGATTTTAAGTATCTTTCCAACGCTTTCTTTGTAAAAATGCATTTTGGAAAAGAAGAACTTTGTTGCATCCTCTCTCCTCATAAGTGCCCAGACAGTGAGAATTGCAGATATTGCCTGAGAAGCGACAGTTGCAATCGCAACGCCCTCAACATTCATACCGAATACAGTTACAAATATGACATTCAGAACCACATTTACTACGCCTGCTATACTAAGGAACACAAGCGGACTCTTTGTGTCTCCTGCAGCACGGAGAATTGACGCCGCGAAGTTATATGTAATATTGAAAACTGTTCCCGAAAAATATATTTTCATATACAACGCCGAAAGCGGAAGAACATTTTCAGGAGTCTTCATAAGCCCGAGAAGAGGTTCAGAAAGGAACAACCCGACAAAAGTCAGGACTGCTCCGCACAAAATTGCGAGCAACATTGCCGTATGAACAGCCTTGTAAACCTTCTCATCATCCCTTGCACCGTGCGCCTGTGCAACAGTAACTCCTGCTCCGACAGACAGCCCCATGAAGAAATTTACAATAAGAGTTACGAGCGCGCCGGTCGCACCGACAGCCCCGACATACATACTGCCACAGAATCTGCCGACAATTATAAGGTCTGCCGCATTGAAAAGAAGCTGAAGAACGCTTGTCAGTATTATTGGAATTGTGTATCTGATTATGTTTGAGAAAATCGGACCTTCGGTCATACTTCCCTTAATACGATTTGCCATACCAGCATACCTCCGATATTTTAAAACAAAGTCATCTGGCTTGATGAGGGAATACTCTTTAAGACATTATTGCTCTCAAGCATATCAATAACGCCTTTTGAAACCTTTGCACAACGCGACTGAAGCTCCTCTACGGACATAAACTTTCCGTCCCGTCTTGCATCAACGATATTCTGCGCTGCAACCTCACCAAGTCCTGAAATTGCCGTAAACGGCGGAATAAGCCCATCCTCCGTTACAAGGAAGTTTACGGTTTCCGAGCGATACAAGTCAATCGGTTCAAACTTGAAACCGCGCTTATAGAACTCGTGGCATACCTCAAGCGTAACGAGCATACTTTCGTCCTTTGCAGTCGGTTTTTCCATTGCCTTGATCTCTTCGATTTTAGAAAGAACCACATCGTCGCCATTCGTCATAACGGCGGCGTCAAAAGCCTTTGCTCGAATTGAGAAGTAAGCTGCATAGAAAGCAAGCGGCTTATGAACCTTGAACCATGCGATACGGAACGCCATCATAACATATGCTACAGCGTGCGCCTTTGGGAACATATATTTAATCTTCTGACAAGATTCAATATACCACGCAGGAACATTGTTCTGCTCCATCGCTTCTATCCATTCAGGCTTCAGCCCCTTTCCCTTTCGGACACTCTCCATTATCGTAAACGAAAGCTTCGGCTCAACGCCCTTGTCAATAAGGTAAAGCATAATATCATCACGGCAACAGATAACTTCTTTAAGCGTTGCAACACCGTCGCGGACAAGCGTCTGCGCGTTATTGAGCCAGACATCAGTACCGTGAGAAAGACCTGAAATTCTCGCAAGCTCGTCAAAGGTTGTCGGGCGCGTATCCTTGAGCATCTCTCGGACAAAGTGTGTTCCGAATTCAGGAATCGCAACAGAGCCCGTCTCTCCGAGAAGCTCGTCCCCCTCTATACCAAGAGCCGCGATTGATGTGAATATGCTCATGGTTTCAGGGTCATCCAGCGGAATCTCTCTCGCATTTACGCCGCTCAAGTCCTCAAGCATTTTTATCATCGTCGGATCATCGTGTCCGAGCATATCAAGCTTTAGGAGGTTATTGTCGATAGAGTGATATTCAAAGTGGGTTGTTATTATATCAGAGTCTTTATCGTCTGCAGGGTGCTGAACAGGTGTAAACTCGTAAATTTCGTTCTCCTTCGGAACGATGATTACGCCCCCCGGATGCTGACCGGTTGTTCGCTTTATTCCGGCGCATCCTGCCGTCATTCTGTTTTCCTCGGCACGGGTAACGGAAAGCCCTCTTTCGTCAAGATACTTCTTTACATATCCGTAAGCTGTCTTATCTGCAACAGTACCGATAGTTCCGGCTCTAAAAACATGGCCTTCACCGAAGAGGTCAATAACCTGGCTGTGCGCTATTGCCTGATACTCTCCCGAGAAGTTAAGGTCTATATCAGGAGTTTTATCGCCGTCAAAACCAAGGAAGGTCTGGAACGGGATATTGAAGCCGTCCTTTGTGAGCCTTTCCCCACATACCGGACACACCTTATCAGGAAGGTCAGCACCTGTTGCAAACCTTCCGTCGCTTTCAAATTCGACATACTTACACTTTCCGCAGCGATAATGTGGCGGAAGCGCATTTACCTCGGTAATATCCGACAGGAATGCAACAAACGACGAACCTACAGAACCTCTCGAACCTACGAGATATCCATCTGAAACAGACTTCGTAACAAGCTTCTGGGCTATCATATACATAACATCGAAGTCGTTACCGATAATTTTTGAAAGCTCGTATTCAAGTCTTTCCTTTACCGTTTCATGAAGCTCCTCGCCGTAAATTTCGTGAGCCTTCTTATAGCAAAGCATCTTGAGTTCTTCTTTTGAACCTTCAATTGACGGCGGATACTGCTCTTTCGGTATAGGTCTGATATCCTCGCACATATCCGCAATAAGGTTAGTGTTCTTTACTACAACCTCATAAGCTTTTTTCTCACCGAGATATGAAAATTCCTCTAGCATCTCATCTGTAGTTTTCAGATAAAGCGGTGCCTGATTATCGGCATCGGAGAAGTTTTTACTTGCCATAATAACGCGGCGGTAAAGCTCGTCGTGAGGCTCAAGGAAATGAACATCTCCCGTTGCAACAACAGGGATATTAAGCTCTTCGCCAAGACCTACAATCGTTCTGTTGAAGTTTCGGATGTTCTCCTCATTTGAAGCAATTCCGTTTGCTATCATAAAAGCGTTGTTGCCGACCGGCTGAATTTCAAGAAAATCGTAAAACTCAGCAAGTCTTAAAAGGTCACCGTGGCGGCGTCCCTCGACAACAGCTCCGTAAAGCTCTCCCGCTTCACACGCCGAACCAATAATAAGGCCTTCCCTGTGCTTCTCAAGCTCGTGCTTCGGAATAATCGGGCGCTTATTGTAATAATTAAGATGTGAAAGCGATATAAGCTTATAAAGATTTTTAAGGCCAACATAGTTCTTTACAAGAATTATCATGTGGTAGCGGTTCATCTTATCGTTTCCGCCCGAAAGCTTCTCACAACCGTTGATTTCATTGCACGATGATATTTCAAAATGCTCGCGAAGTGTGGCAAAAAGACTTCTTAAAATGAACGCGACAGTAACAGCATCATCAAGCGCGCGATGATGCTCAAACTTAGGAAGTTTGAGAGCCTTTGCAACCGTATCAAGCTTATGGTTCTTTATATCAGGAAGCATTCTGCGCGAAAGCTCGAGCGTATCTATGTAATTGAACTCGCGCTCGATACCAAGTTCTGAACACGCCTGCGAAATAAAGCCTATATCAAAATCGGCATTATGCGCCGCAAATGGTCTATCCCCTGCAAAAGCGAGGAAGTCAGAAAGCGCCTTTTCAATCGTCGGAGCTTCTGCTACCATTCCGTTTGTAATTCCCGTAAGTTCGGTTATCTTTTCAGGAATAGCGCATCTCGGGTTAACATAAGTCTGGAACTTCTCGCAGATTTCGCCATTTCGGAGTATTGCTGCGGCAATTTCGATTATTTTGCAGGTCTTTTTATAAAGACCTGTTGTTTCTATATCAAAACAGACATACTCACCGTCAAAATCAGAAGGTACATTTCCCGTTACGACCTGCGCTTCACGGCTTCCTCCGTAATACGCTTCAACTCCGTAGAGAATCTTAATTCCGAGCTTTGACGATGCTTTCATCGCATCGGGATACGCCTGGACAACACCGTGGTCGGTTATTGCAATAGCCTTATGCCCCCACTCCGCAGCACGGGCAATAAGCTTTCCTGCAGGCGTCATACCGTCCATCGTCGACATATTCGTATGAAGGTGAAGCTCAACGCGCTTTTCCGTTGCCTTGTCCTCGCGGCGAGGCTTCTTCCCTACCATAATGTTTTTCGGGCGGATAATCGTGTCTTTTAAGTATGTATCATACTGCGTCATACCGTAAACATGAACATACGCGCCCTCACGAAGCTTGTCCGAAACCTCAGAGAGATTTTCAAGCTTTATGTTTCTTATAACAACTCTGACAGAGCTTGTATAGTCTGTCATATCGAAGCTGTAAATCGCCGTTCCACGGCTGTCAAAGGTTTTTACTTCAGTCGCAAAGATTTCGCCTTTTACGGAAATATCGCCAAAAGACTCCTCTATCTGTTTTATCTCAATGTATTCCGAAAAGAAGGGCTTTCCGAGAATTACATCGCCCTTTTCTTCGTTTAGGCTATTCTGCCTTTTAAACTTTCCCATCTGCGGAGTTGCTACGGGCTCTTCCTTCTTCTGAGGAGCGGTACTTGCTTTCTGAGCAGAGGCCTTCGCCTCTTCTTCAATCTGGCGACGGAGAGCTTCTATTCTCTCCTCTGCCTTTTCATCGCCACCTTCGCGTGTTTCAATCTCCACATCAATACGAATCGAAAACTCATCCTCAACTGTGCGCTTTATAAAGCTTACGCAACCTGAGAAGAAGCCGTTGATTTCGCTCTGAAGCGAAAGTCTCACTATATTCTCAGCCGCGTCATAGCTCCACTCGGCCCCTGCGAGATATCCCGTTGCCGCAGGAAACTCATCGCGAAGACGGACACTCAGCTTTGCAAAGTATTCTTCTCCAAAAAGAGAACGCGGATATGTAGGAATAAGCTTTGCTCCGGAAAGACGGTACTTTGAGGTAATAACCGCTTCTGCCGCAGAAATCTCTGACGAATCAAAGAGTCTTTCCGAGAAAATCTTTGCTATTATTCTGTTTTCGGTTTTATCTGCTGTGAGCGACTTTACAAAAGCGTTTTTGAGACATTCAAACTCAGGTGCCTTTATCTTGAACACATCACAGAACAGTTTCATCGAATTTGTTTCCATTTATACTTAAAGCTCCTCTGCCATCCTCATAAGCTCATCTACAATTTCATTCATAGGAACCTTTTTAACGATTTCTCCCCTCTTAAAAAGAATTCCGAGTTCTTTTCCTCCTGCCATTCCGATATCAGCCTCGCGCGCTTCTCCTGGACCGTTTACGACACAGCCCATAACAGCTACACGAAGTGGCTTTCTGATTTTCATAAGCCTTTCTTCTACCTCTTTTGCAATCGGGATAAGGTCAATCATACATCTTCCGCAGGTCGGACACGACACAAGCTGCGGAGTATTTTCTGACATACCTATCGAATGGAGAATATCATACGCCGTCTCAACCTCAAGTACAGGATCATCAGTGAGAGAAACGCGGATGGTATCTCCTATTCCGTCAAGAAGAAGCGAACCGATACCGATAGCAGACTTAAGCCTGCCTATTCTGATAGTTCCTGCCTCGGTAACTCCGAGATGCAACGGATAATCCACCTCTTCAGAAAGCATTCTGTATGCATCGACAGTCAATGCAACCGTTGATGCTTTTACGGAAATACAGATATCTTCAAAATCAAATTTTTCAAGAAGACCTACATGGTATTTCGCAGACTCGACCATACCGCGTGCTGTAACGCCGTATTTCTGCAAAATCTCCTTTTCAAGAGAACCGCCGTTAACGCCGATTCGTATCGGGAGATTTTTCTCGCGGCAAACTTTTACAACCTCGCGGACACGAGCCTCCTCACCGATATTTCCCGGGTTAATTCTTATTTTTGAAGCACCTGCAGCAGCTGCTTCAATAGCAAGCTTCCAGTCAAAATGAATGTCCGCAACAATCGGCACTCCTGCCTTCTCTGCAATTTCGCCTATTGCAAAAGCGGCAGCTTTATCCACTACCGCTACACGAACTATTTTGCATCCAGCCGCACGCATCTTTTCAATCTGGGCAAGCGTTGCCGATGTATCGCGAGTGTCAGTGTTGCACATCGACTGAACGGCAATTGGTGCCATTCCGCCGATCTTTACTCCCCCAACATTAATCTCGCGAGTTTTCTTTCTGTTTAACATAATAATCACCGATTAAATTTATTTAAAGAATATATTTGCAATATCGTTATATGTTACCGCTACCATAACTAACATCAGCAGTACAAAACCTGCAAGGTGAACATACCCCTCATACTTTGCAGGTATCGGTTTTCTGCATATAAGCTCAATGAGAATAAAGAAAAATCGTCCGCCGTCAAGCGCAGGTAAGGGTAAAAGATTCATTATACCGAGGTTTATTGATATAAATGCAAGTAGGTACCAGAGCGAGGTAAGACTTGCTTTTGCAGTTTCTGCCATAACCTTTCCTATTCCTATCGGACCTGAAACCTGATCTGCCGAAACTCCGCCGGAGATAAGATCTGAAAGACCTACGAAAACAAGACGGACGAGGTTTACTCCGTTTAGAAAGGTATATTTTAGCTTACCAAAGAAGGTTGACTTCTCTTTTGCAAATACAAGAGTTGCACCCTTCTCGCCGGATGAGCTGTCTTCCGTTTCACCTGAGGAGAGCGAAACATCGGTAAGAATCTTTTCCTCACCGTTTCTTATTACCTTGATTTCGTTCTTCCCGTCTTTTGCTCCACGCGTTATCGCCGTTATCATATCTCCGTAGAGATATACACGGTAACCGTTTATCTCCTTTACCGTATCACCGGCTTTGAGCATATTCTCGTTATACTCAGTGTGATAAGTAACCTCTTCGACTGTCGGGATATACCACTCGCGAACAGGCGCAAAAACAGCAAACAATACAAGAAACCCTGCGATAAGGTTCATAAGAGAACCTGCAACAACTATAAGTATTCGCTTTCTCGCCGGCTGGGAAGAAAAAGCACGCGGATCCTGCGAGTTTTCATCCTCGCCCTCCATTGCACAATATCCGCCAAACGGAAGAATTCGCAGTGAATAAAGAGTTTCTTTTCCCCTCTTTTTGAATATTGCCGGTCCCATTCCTATCGCAAACTCATTTACTTTCACGCCTGAAAGCTTCGCCGTGATAAAATGACCGAATTCGTGAACTGCGATAAGAACTCCAAAAAGGAGAATTGCAAGCAAAATATAGATAAAAACCACCCTCTAAATCATTGAATATACCATATCGCGTGCATTCTCAGACGCCGCAATAACTTCCTCAAGCGACGGAGAATCTTTAACCTCAATTCGCTCCATTGCCTTTTCTATATATTCTGCAATTTCCAAGAATTTTATTTTTGAATTCAGGAATAGATCTACTGCCGCCTCATTTGCACCGTTCAGAATCGCACCTGCAGTTCCGCCTCTTTTTGCCGCAGATAACGCAAGAGCGAGGCACCTGAAGGTTTCCGTATCGGGAAGACCAAAAGAAAGCGACTTAAGCGTTGTAAAGTCCAAATACTTTCCACCAAAATCTTTTCTCTCAGGATATGTAAGCGCAAGAGAAATCGGCGTTCTCATATCGGGTGTTCCGAGCTGGGCAACAACTGCACCGTCGCAGAACTCAACCATAGAGTGAATAATGCTCTCACGGTGAACAACGATATCAATATCCTCGGGAGTTACTCCAAAAAGCCACATCGCTTCCATAAACTCAAGACCCTTATTCATAAGAGTTGCAGAGTCAATCGTGACCTTCGCTCCCATGCTCCAGTTCGGATGATTAAGAGCTTCTTTAACCGTTACATTCATAAGCTCTTCTCTCTTCTTTCCGTAGAAAGGACCGCCTGAGGCTGTCAGGATGATTCGCCGAAGCTCGCGCTCGGGATATTTTGACGAAAGCATAGACTGGAATATAGCAGAGTGCTCTGAATCTACGGGGATAATCTTTACACCCTTTTCCTTTGCCGCACGGGTTACAGCCTCACCTGCACAGACAAGCGTTTCCTTGTTTGCAAGCGCGATATCCTTACCTGCCGCAATAGCACGGAGCGTCGGCTCTATTCCTGCCATTCCGACAAGAGATGACATAACCATCTCGGAAGACTCTTCTTCTGCTGCCGCGAGAATTCCCTCGCGCCCAGAAAGCACCTTACAGGAAGTATCGGAAAGCTTGATCTTAAGCTCTGCCGCCGCCTTTTCATCGGCAACAGCAACAATCTTCGGAGAAAACTCTCTCGCTTGCTCTTCCAAAAGCTTTATGTTTCGATTAGCCGCAATTGCCGTAACCTCTATTCCGAACTTTCTTGCAACATCTACGGTCTGCGTACCGATAGATCCGGTCGAACCGAGAATTGAAAGCTTTTTGACCATTAAACCATACCGCCCATCAGAACTAAAATTATAAATGATACAGGAATTGTAAATACCGTACTGTCAAAACGGTCAAGAACTCCGCCGTGCCCCGGGAAGAGGTTTCCGTAGTCCTTAATATTATACTCCCTCTTTATAAGAGAAAATGACAAATCGCCTATCTGTGCAAGGACAGATAGTACAAGCGCACCTATAGCAAGAAGCGGATATTCTACCTGCATAGAGAAATTTACTTCCATAATCTTTGCAAACGCGATAAGTGAAAGAATGCAGACAATTACTCCGCCAACTGCTCCCTCAACCGTCTTCTTCGGGCTTATCTTCTCGCAGAGCTTGTGTCTGCCGAGGAAGCTTCCGACAAAATACGCGCCCGTATCAGTCATCCAGGCAGCTATGAACGGGAATAGAATCATATACTCTCCGTTTTCCATCATCCTTATTCTGACTATAACGGAAAAAATCATAGGAATTACAGCTCCTGCAAAAAACGCAGTCTCCACCATAACAAGTGAGAATTTTCCGTAATTAAAGAGCCAGATTGCAAAGAAGGTTGCAAACGCGACGAACAGGAAGATGAAATAAAGACTCGACCAATTGTCTGCACTTGCAAGAAAGGGTACCGCTGCCGCAAAAACCACAGACATAACAAAAAGCGGTCGCGACTTTACAATTCCGTTTCTGTAGGTAAGCTCGTATGCCGCAATGGCAAGAAGCGCGGAAACTGCGACCGTAAAGCAAACAGGCGGAAGAAAATACACAACCGCTATAAAAACAAGTATCGCAACGAATGCGGAGATAATACGGGTTTTCATATTATACACCTCCGTATCTTCTGTTACGGCTCTGGAACTTAGCTATTGCGCGGCAAAGCTCTGCCTCGTCAAACTCAGGCCAGAGTTTATCCGTAAACACCATTTCGCTGTAAGCAAGCTGCCAGAGAAGGAAGTTTGAAAGGCGCATCTCCCCACCCGGACGGATAAGAAGGTCCGGTGCCGGAGTGCCGGCAGAATAGAGCCTTTTTTCAATCTCGGCTTCAGTTATATCGGAAGGCGCAAGAACGCCGTTTTTTACATCCTCTGCTATAAGGCGTGCAGCATTTGCAAGCTCCTTCTGAGAGCCGTAGTTAAGGCATAC
>JAZTWZ010000133.1:0-1963 GCA_045636165.1 Eubacteriales bacterium | reverse complement strand
TGAATACCGACTGATTGCGCAGATGGCTCGGGATAAGGAAATCCTCTTTGACGGACTGAATTCTGAGCATGAGTGAAAGCCTTGCGGTCTTTCTCTCTCTTGCAATGCCGGCGATTTTATCGCAAATCTCCTTGCTCTTGTTGCCCGTATTTATAATATCGTAAATCTCAAGCAGTGCAAGATAGTCTTCCGCAATACAGAGGTAGTTATTGACTTCACACGCAAAGCGTTTTGCAAGGTGAGTGTTGCAGCGTGTATCGTCTGAGATGCTGTCAAAAATCTCGAGTGCTTCGGCGGAAAGCTTTGCAATCCCGCGGAGTTGGTTTTCGTAGATATCTCTCTTTTCAAGAAGAAGCCCGACCGGCTCGCCCGGGAAATTGCGCGGATATGGTTTACCGGTTACAACATAGGAATATCTGTAATAGCTGAGCGAACGCATAAGTGCGACGTTGCCAAGTGTGTTTGTCAGGATAAAGAGGCCGTCCTTGTCGAAATCAACGTTTTCCTTCGTTACTTCATCCATTATTGCGATTGCACGGCGAGCCTCATCATATCTTGCGCCGAATTCGCGGTGAGTGTATCTGTCATTAAATTCTTCTACTGTGCCGGTGCCCTTGAAGTTCCAGCTGTAATCTGCCATACTTACGTGGTTTTTATCACAGCTCTTATCCCATGCAGAATAGGATTGGAGTCCTTCGGCACTCTGCTCTTTATCTGCAAGCTCGGTAAGAATCTGTGTGTTTGGAACTGCATCAAAAATCATATCCCAGTGGTAGTATGAGTTCCACGGCTTTACCGTAGAGCGCAGTCCAAGCTCCGGATGCATGGTGTCAAACATAAGTGATTCTTTGTTGTTTGTATATGTCCACCAGTCGATAACCGTAACGTCAAGAAGGTCGTTTTCTTCAAGAAGCTTTTTGAAGGTTACAGGATTTACTATTCTGGTAAGCATATCGGAGTAGATATAAACGCTCTTCATTCCGCGTGATTTAAGGAAGGTTATAAGCTTTATTGCGTGATTCAAGAACTTCTCTTCGTTTGTAAACTTCTTGCATTCGTCACATTCGCACCACGGTGAGGTTATCTTGAATGGATCGCTTGTGTCGGTTGCAATCTCATCACGAACCTCATCCATACCGATGTGGAAGGAAGTTATTCCGTTGGGTGCAAGATATCTTGTGATAATTTCATCAAAAATCGAGTACAGGGTTTCGTATGTATCCGGGTTTGAAAGACAGAAGCCGTGACCGGTTGGTTTCCCATCCTTGTCCTTCGCGCTTATTCCGGGGTTAGTTCTCGGTAAAAGGGAGTTGTGACCGTAGCTGTTCCAGAGCGGAACAACTTCAACGCCGCGCGTTTTTCCGTACGCGATAAGCTCACCGAAAAAGTCCTCATCTGCCATAGGAGTGCGCACGGTTTCGTTTATCCACTCGCCCTTTTCCGGAGAGTAGTATTTCTTGATAACATCAGAGCGAAGCTCGGGGTGTTTTTTCACCGGTATGTATACATATTCGCTGATAATGCCGTCATACTGGATGCACCAGCACCCGTAAAGCGCAACCACGAGCTGGTTCATCTTCATATCACGCATATCGTCAACAAGTGCTGTCCAATCGGAAAGACCCATAAGATTTGAGCCGTAGCGGCACTCCATAAAATGTCCGCGGGTGCGAAGATCCGGCCAGTCAAGAAGAGTAAACGCGGGTACAGATACTTCGTTATTCTCCACCTTAATACACTGCAGAAGCGTAGTTACTGCATAGTAAAGTCCCGCAGCACCGTAACCGACAAGTGAGATGCTACCGTTCTTTGCTTCGATGCTGTACGCCTGATCAAAGTTCTTTTTAACGTCCGACGGAATATCTGAAGACACCTCAAGTGTTATCTTGACATTACCTTTTGCTTTTGCGGCACAGTCGTTTATTTTCTTTGAAAGTCCATCATACAGCATATCAAGCGCGAG
>JAZTWZ010000132.1:0-4349 GCA_045636165.1 Eubacteriales bacterium | reverse complement strand
CTTTATTCGACTCAACGAAGACCGTGAGCTTCGCGGAGAAAGTCTTTTTGCAAACCCGAGAAACGCGGCGGCAGGCTCACTTCGTCAGCTTGATGCGAAGATTGCTGCAGAACGCGGTCTTGAGATAATTGTTTTTAATATACAGCTTTCGGACGGTATGGCTTTTGAGACACATTCGGAGAGTCTTGAGTATTTAAAAAAGCTTGGTTTTCCGGTCAGCCCGTATTTCAATGTATATAAGACCTGCGAAGAGGCTTTCTCCGAGGTAGAGCGACTTGGTAGCCTTCGCGATGAACTTCCGTTCCAGATAGACGGAGCGGTGCTTAAGGTAAATCAGCTTTCGCTTCGTGATATTCTCGGAAGAACATCAAAGTTCCCGAAGTGGGCGGCGGCGTACAAATATCCACCCGAGCAGAAGAAGACAAAGCTTCTTGATATAGTTATTCAGGTCGGCAGAACGGGCGTCCTTACGCCGAACGCTGTGCTTGAACCCGTCCATGTGTCGGGAGTAACAGTCAGTCGAGCAACGCTTCACAATCGCGATTTTATCCGCGAGCGTGACATCCGCATAGGCGATACGGTCATCGTTCAGAAAGCCGGGGACATCATCCCTGAGATAGTCGGAGTTGTAAGGGAACTTCGCGAGGATGGAGTGAAGCCGTACGAGATGCCTGAAGTTTGCCCTGCTTGCGGATCAAAAGCTTTCTCGGAAGAGGGAGAGGCAGCGGTAAGGTGCGTTAATTCTGATTGTCCGGCGCAGATAATGAGAAATATCATTCATTTTGCATCGCGTGATGCAATGGATATTGACGGAATGGGACCTGCGGTCATTGAACAACTTATAGCGGAGAATCTCATTTCCGATGCCGCAGATATCTATTCACTCAAGGCAGAAGATATTGCAAATATCGAGCGAATGGGCGAAAAGTCTGCCGCAAATCTTATTGAGGCAATAAATAAGAGTAAAGAAAACGACTTGTCCCGTCTTATTTTCGCGCTTGGTATCCGTCATGTAGGTCAGAAAGCAGGAAAGGTGCTCGCATCGCACTTCAAGACACTTGATGCGCTGATTGCAGCAGAAGAGGACGAGCTGACAGAGATTTACGATGTAGGTTCTGCTATGGCAAAGAGCATAAAACGATGGTTTGCGCTCCCTACATCAGCGGAGTTTATCGAGAAGCTTCGCACCGCAGGGGTAAATATGGAAAGCACACTTTCTGTCGGCGATGCATTTGCAGGCAAGATATTCGTTCTTACGGGAACGCTTACAAAGTTTACCCGTCAGGAGGCAGAAGAGAAGATAGAGTCGCTTGGCGGCAAGGCATCTTCTTCCGTGTCGAAGAAAACGACTTATGTGGTAGCCGGGGAGAATGCAGGTTCAAAGCTTACGAAGGCGCAGAGCCTCGGCGTTCCGGTGCTTACTGAAGATGAATTTATTGAGATGCTTGATGTTTAAAGGAGAAAAGATATGAAATTCAAAACAGATTTTTTAGTTGAAGATTACACCACGCTTTGTTGGTTCCAGGCACGCGCGATTTCAATCGTTCTCGCGATTGCTCTTGCCATAGCTTTTGGTATGACTCTTGCGATGATTAATGTATTGGTGGGAATTGTTGTACTGGTTTTCGGATGCCCAATTATATACCTTTTGCAGAAGAGAAGCATAACAAAGCGCGCAGAGCGTCGCTTCGTAGCGTTTGCTACTTCGAGCGAGCTTTCGCTTGAGCTTTCAAAGGACGATATCATCCAGCAGTCAAACTCGGGCGAGACAAGACTTGCGTGGCAGGATGTCTATGCTGTCAGAGAGTCGGAAGAGAGTTATTATGTTTTTCTTGCAAAGAAAAAGGCATTTTATTTCCCGAAGCGCAGCTTCGAATCAGAAGCTCACAGAGAAGAATTCTTGAAGTACATAAACGATTATGTCGATCCTAAAAAGATTAAACTTAAGAAGTAGGAGATAAAAATGATTATTAGAAAAGAAAATGTAGTAAAGAATGAACGAAAGAACGACTTGGGGAAAACTGCTCTTTTTATGTCTGACCTCGCAGGTTTTGAGGGCAAGAACGAGAAGGTGAAGATGTTTGGCTTTGCAGAGCTTTTGCCGGGAGAAGAAGTAAAGTATCACACTCACGAAGGCGAGAGCGAGACATATTACATATTGTCAGGTAGCGGAGTCTATAACGATAACGGTGAGGAGACTGAAATTTTCCCCGGCAGCGTTACATTTACTCCGTCAGGAAACGGTCACGGCCTTAAAAACACAGGCAAGGAAAATCTTAACTTTATTGCGCTTATTCTTATTGATTAATAGTGGGGTAATGTCGTGAACGAAGAAAGAGTAATCTCTCCGATAGCACATATACGGACAGATTTTGACGAAAAGTTCGGTATTCCGCGTCAGAGTGGGCTTGTTCCGGAGCTTTCGGGAAAGATTGTATTTGAAAAGGAATACAGAAACGACGAAGCTCTTCGCGGTATAGAGGGATTCTCGCATCTGTGGCTTGTTTTTGACTTTTCAAAAGCTCACAGGGAAGAGTTCTCTCCTACCGTCCGTCCACCGCGACTCGGCGGAAATGAGAGAATCGGCGTTTTTGCGAGCCGCTCTCCGTTTCGCCCGAATAGTCTCGGACTATCGTGCGTCAAGCTTTCAGAGGTGAGAAAAACAGCTTCTGAGGGAACTGTTCTGATAGTGAGTGGCGCAGACCTTCTCGATATGACGCCGATTTACGATATTAAACCGTATATTCCGTATGCAGACTGCCATTTGGGCGCAAGCGGTGCTTATACGGATACTGTTCCGAGGAGAAAACTCAAGGTGGTTTTTCCCGATGAGTATAAGAAGCTTGTACCTGAAGAGAAATACAAAGCTCTTTGCGGATGCCTCGGCGAAGACCCCCGACCGTCGTATCAGGACGATTGTGACAGAATTTACAGTATGGCGTTTGCAGGGCTGGATGTTCATTTTAAAGTATCGGATGATACTGCAACCGTTGTGGGAATTGATAAAAAGGAGAAAGAATAATGAACGGCGAAATCATAAGAGAAATACTTATTCCGCTTCTTGGTACAACACTTGGTGCGGCGTGCGTATTTTTCGTAAAAAACAGAATAAGTAAGACCCTGGAGCGTTCGCTCACGGGCTTTGCTGCAGGTGTTATGGTTGCGGCATCGGTCTGGAGTCTTATTATTCCGTCGATGGAGTATTCAGAAAATATGGGGGCAATGTCGTTTGTTCCTGCCGTTGTCGGTTTCTGGTTGGGTGTGCTTTTTCTTCTTGTTCTTGATAAGGTTATTCCGCATCTTCACAGAGGAGCGAATGAGACGGAAGGCGTCAAGAGTAACCTGAAGCGTTCGTCAATGATCGTTCTCGCAGTTGCTCTTCATAACCTTCCCGAGGGAATGGCAGTTGGTGCTGTTCTTGCAGGTGCTATGCACGGCGATATGGCGGTTTCTGGCGCAGGTGCTCTTGCGCTGTCTATAGGTATTGCGATTCAAAATTTTCCCGAAGGTGCGATTATTTCAATGCCTCTTAAAAACGAGGGACTCAGTCGTGGTAAATCATTTTTATACGGTCTTGCATCAGGTATTGTCGAACCGCTTGGTGCGCTTATAACGATTCTTGCAGCGAGCCTTATTTTGCCGCTTCTCCCGTATGTTCTGAGCTTTGCGGCAGGAGCTATGATGTATGTTGTCGTTGAAGAACTCGTTCCCGAGATGTCGGAGGGTGAACATTCAAATATCGGAACTATTATGTTTGCAGTCGGTTTCACCGTTATGATGATTCTTGATGTTGTGCTTGGATAAATTTTGAATATTTTTGCAAAAAAGTATTGCATTATGTAAAAGTATGTGATATACTATCTGTAAATTCAATATTGCCCTGTGAAACTTTCAGAATCGAAAGAGACTGAAAGGGGAGGGAACTCTGGAGAATCTCTTAAATGGGTGCCGAAGGTGTAAGGCGGTTTTTGCCGCTGAATCTCTCAGGCAAAAGAACAGAGAAAAGCACAATGCTCCGCTTGGGGTTTGTTGTGCGTTTTCAGAGTTATCGCAGGCGATAACTTTTTTTATTTTTTAGGAGGAAAAAATCATGCAGGCATTTCTCGACACACTTCTCGCGGCGGTCCAAAAGGCAAATGGTTTCCTTGCGGACTACATTCTCATCATACTCCTCGTCGGAGTAGGTCTTTTCTTCACGATCAAAACCAGATTCGTTCAGGTTCGTTGCTTCGGTGAAGGAATGAAGCGCGTTTTCGGAAACATCAAGCTTTTCGGAAACAAAGGCGGCAGCGGATTGACATCTTTCCAGGCTCTTGCAACAGCTGTTGCAGCTCAGGTAGGAACAGGTA
>JAZTWZ010000131.1:0-4739 GCA_045636165.1 Eubacteriales bacterium | reverse complement strand
AGTGTGTATGCCATCTTAGCAAACTCTGCGCGTGTGATGTTCTTCTGCGGTCCGAATGAACCGTCCGGATAACCAGCGATTACGCCGAGCTCTACGAGCATGTTGACATCGTCAGCATACTTTGCGTTGATCTCTGCTGCGCCTGTGAAATCCGCTGCACCTGCTGTGAATGTAAATGCCATAGCAAATACAAGAGCGAGTGCGAGAATCTTCTTGACATTTCTCATTGTGTGTTCCTCCTAAAAAAATATTTTTGGCTTTCGCCTTTTTACATTACACATAATAAACCTTTTGGAATAAATCGTCAAGCGATATTTTCCATCTGTAACAGAGCTGTAACAAAGCGAAATATTACAGAAACAAACCGCCGTTTTGGTGCTTCGCTTTAATGCAGAGTGCGGGATACAGAAGGTGAAATTAAAGGTTTTGCTTAATTCTACATTTAAAAAACCTCCCCGTGGGGAGGTTTTTTTAAAACATATCTGGAATTTCTTCGCCTCGCGCAATAATCTCGAACGCTTCGCGAAGGTCGCGCACCTCAGCGACAGGAACATAGAACTCTGCTTTCTTTCCACCTACCTCGGCGGCGTACTGACGCTCATTTACCTTATAGAGCGAAAGTGATTTCTTTTCTCCGTTCTTGAGGTTTGCCGTAACGGTTATTTCGGGGTCGCCGTAGCTTGTCGCACCGTCAAGCTCTCCTGCAAGGGAGAGTCGGATAGTTCTCTGGAAGAGGTTTGCCGCATTTCTTCCCTCGAGTTTCTTTCCGTCAAGCGAGCCGCGGACAAGATGCTCCTCAAGCTCGATGTCGAGCGTATGTCGCTCGCCGCCTGCAAGGACATAGTCAAAGCTATCCACTTCGGTTGAGTTGAAGAAGAAGAGAAGCTTGAGCGTTACATCGCTCACCGAAAGCTCCGAGAGACCAATGGGAGCTGCGGTTTCTATAACCATCGGAACACCCTCGGGCATAACGAAGCTTCCGCCTGCAGGGTTGTCAGCTCCGATGAGTATTGACGCCGAAACGCCCTTCTCAGTTTTAAACGAGAGCTTATCGGCACGGTCAAGACCGTATTTCTTAAGGTCTGACGGAGATTCTTCAACAACGCGAATTCCCTCAATCGCACGAATCTTATCAAAAAGCACTTCGTCGAGAACATCAGGGCTTGCAAGCGCATCTACGGGAGAGGTGAGCTTGTAGTTTATCGAGATTCCCATTCTTCCTGCGTCACTCTTTATCTCTTCTTCGCTTCGGCGAGAGAGCCTAATCGGCTTTTCGCCGTACGGAGTATATTCAACCTCGATTATTTCCTTCCCTTTTTCGATTGCAGGGAAGAGTCCGTAATTCAAAAACTCACGGCGTTCAATTAAAAGTCGCTCTTTTGTCGTTTTTCCGACTGAGTAAATAGCATTGGAGTCTTCGCGCTTTACATAGACGCCCTCACCGACGGGAAGGTCGTCACCAACAAGAAGAGTTGCGCTCTCGCCGCTGTTTAAGTTTATCTTTATCGCTCTCTTCGGCGATTCAAAGCCGAAAGAAGCCGCATCGCCCTCGCCGACTTTGTCTGTCGCTGAAAGCTCGCAGAGGAAAAGCGGAAGAGTCGTCATTTCGTACTCGTTATATACAAGTCGCGGATCGGCACCGCGCATTACGGCACTTATTCCGATTTCTTCTTTTTTATAGTCTATCGCAAAGCTTCCGTTTTTATCGGAAATCTCGATTGACGAAATCTCGCCCGAATCAAGCTCGGTTATCATTATGGCTTCCGCAAGCTCGGGCTTCTTGCCCTCGCCGAGATCTACGACCTCGGGGAAAAACTTCATAACCAGAAGTGCCGCGAGCGATATGACAAGAAGGACGACGGCGCAGATAAGGGCGGGTTTAAACTGTTTCATATCTATCTGTTCTTTCTTCTTATAAATATAAATATAGCAAGTGCTATGAAAAGTGCAGGTATGATTCCGATTAAGATAACCGACCATACCTTGACTTCGCTTTCTGTTATGTCAAGGTCGTAGCTTACATCAACCTTCGGAGAAAGCGTAATCGTTTTGGTGTTCGGGTTTGCATAGTCAACAAGTCTTGCGAGAAGCGTTGCGTTGAATGCGCGCGGAACTGCAGTTATCTGCTCAAACGCCATTCCGTATGCGCCGAACACGATTACCTTTGAGCTATCGGGGCTTCCGTCAGACGCCATTCTCTGTCCGACCGCAACTGCCGTGAACGGTCCCTTCACATCGCCCGATGTGTATGAGTAGGTGTTTATCGAAAGGTCTGCCGATACAACCTTTGAATAAGATGTATCGCGCGTTCTGACAAGCTCCATTACATAATTATACCCATTCTGTTCATAGAGAAGCTTTATCGGACGCATCTGCGGTGCGATTATATACGCCTGACCCTGGAGGTTTTTGTCGATAATCGGAGTTTCGAGAAGGTCCGCTACGACATTCGCAGGGTTCATATATGCGTTTTCTTCGTCACATACAACTGCCGACGGGAACTCAAAGCCCCACTCGGCGAGATATCTCTCAAGTCTCTCAAGCTTCGGGGTTTCGATTCCCCAGAAGACATAGAGGGCGTTACCCTGCTTTGCGAGATACTTTTCAAGGTTTTCAATTTCAGTTTCCGTAAAGTCTGCACGCGGTGCGGCAATTACGAGGTTTGATATTTCGGGGCTGACCTCATACAGAAGGTCAACGCTCTTTGTTACATCAAAGTTATTTCCCTCAAAATGTGAGAGAAGCGCATCGGGAACCGTTTCGTCGTGACCCGTAACGAAGCCTGCCGAAACAATCTTATCGTTCGTTACATAAAGTACCGCGCCCGAAATTTTTTCTTCGCTCTGGTAATAGACCTTGTTCTTGTTTGCGCCATAGCCCTTGAACTCGGAAGCGTCAAGAACGATATAACGCTCGGGTCCCTCAACGACAAGGTCGCCGAGTCTCGCGTTCTTTGCCTTCGGGTATTTCTTGAAGAACTGTGGGTTTTTGTTCGGGTCGATAAACTCAACTTCAATATGTCCGTGGGATGCGCTTGAGTAGCGGCGGACGGTTTCAAGAACCTGGGTCGTCTCCTCGTCGTTCTCCATTTCGGCACGGCTTGAGAGAATGTAAATCTTTACATCGTCCTCCATCTCCGAAAGAAGAGAGCGCGTATCCTCCGATAAGCTGTAAAGGCCGGCTTCCGTCATATCGACCTTGAGCGAAAATCTCTCCGTGAGGAAAGATGCCAGAATATTAAGCACTACAACAACGGCAATGACAAGAACGATAAACACGACACTTGCCGAGCCGTATTTGAGTTTTCTCGTGTTAAATGAAAATTTCATATCTATTCTCCTTATTCAAAAAGCCGCAAGGCTTTTAGCTCCATCTGCGCTTCTCAACAGCCTGCGCCGTGAAGAACAGGAACAGTGCCGTGAGGCTTATGAAATAAACTGCATCGGACAAGGAGAAAATTCCCTTTGTGAAGTTTACAAATCTCGTTATTATCGAGAGGAAAGATGCTACGCTTGCGATAATGTCAACCGTCGTATATGAGAAAATCATATTGAGGAACAAAAACGACGAAAGCGTAAGCATTGAAAGAAGAGCCGAGATAATCTGGCTTTCGGTAAGTGAGGACATAAACTGCGAAATAGCAATATATGCAGCACCTGCAAGAATAATCGCAATATAGTTTCCGACGGTGATTCCCGTCTGGAGAGTTCCGCAGGTTGCGGAAAGGATGGGATAGATGAGCGTCAGCGCGATTGAAATGAGGAATACGCACATCGCGGCAAAAAACTTACCCAGAACAATCTGGGCTGTCGTAACGGGAGCGGTCAGGAGAAGCTGGTCGGTTTTCTGCTTCTTCTCCTCGCTCCATATTCTCATCGTCATAATCGGGATGAGAAGAATCATCGCGATAAGCATAAGCGAAAAGATTGAAGTAAAATCGCTCATGTAGTTTTCAAGGCAGATTATTGCATAAAGCGCGTTCATGACAAGCGCAAAAACCGCGCAATATACAAGCCCTATTCCGCCCGTGAAGTAGGAGCGAAGCTCGCGATTGAAAATAGCTTTCATTTCTCTTCTCCTCCTTTTTTCGTAAGGCGTGTGAACACCTCTTCAAGCGATGCCGCACGCGGTGCAAAGGAAAGAAGCGCGAGGTCGTTTTCCGCAGCGGCGGCAAATACGCTCTTTCTGATATCTGCGCCGTTTTCTGCGGTGATGACATACTTTCCTTTTTCGAATATTACTTCAGATACTCCGTCGATTGCTGAAAGGACGGAAATAATGCCGTCACTCTCTCCGTCAATGGATGCTTCAAACTTATTCTCGCCGGAGAGGTCGTTCATAAGATTTGAAACAGAGTCGTCCGCAACAATCTCGCCGTCGTTTATAACGACTATTCTCTCACAAACCGCCATTACCTCAGGGATGATGTGAGTTGAGAGGATGACCGTTCTGTCACGGCCGAGATTCCTGATGAGGTTTCTTATCTCTATAATCTGGTTCGGGTCAAGGCCTACCGTCGGCTCGTCAAGAATGAGAACATCAGGGTCTCCGATAAGAGCCTGTGCAAGACCGACTCTCTGCTTATAACCCTTTGAAAGGTTCTTTATAAGGCGGCGGCGGACATGAGAAATTCCGACAAGCGAGCAGATTTCGTCTATATGCGAAACCCTTTCCTGCTTTGCCGATTTGAGTTCATAGCAAAAGTTAAGATACTCGTCAACCGTCATATCAAAATAGAG
>JAZTWZ010000130.1:0-7835 GCA_045636165.1 Eubacteriales bacterium | reverse complement strand
CTTGCAGGAATAGATACCTGCTGGTTTAACCCCAAGCATAAGTCGAATACTTTGGATGTTTCTGTTACATACGAAATTGATGACCTCTCAAAACTTGTAGATATTATTTGCTGATAAGATTTAAAGTGTTATAATGGAGGTGAGATGCGTGAACGAAGAAGAGAAGCTTGCAAAAAGAATTGCAGAAGAGATAAAGGCGGCAGGTGGCAGGGTATTCTATGTCGGTGGATATGTGCGCGATAAACTTCTCGGTATTGAGAATAAAGACATAGATATAGAGGTTCACGGAATCTCGCCTGAAACTCTCGAAGAAATTCTCGATAAAGAGGGAGAGCGACTTTCTTTCGGAAAGAGCTTCGGAGTGTATAGTCTGAAGGGAAGTTCTATTGATATTGCGATGCCCCGTAAAGAGGAGTGCATCGGAAATCGGCACACTGATTTCAAGGTCGATATCGACCCGTTCTGCGGAACTGAAAATGCCGCGAAACGCCGCGATTTTACGGTAAACGCGATTATGGAGAATGTTCTGACGGGTGAAATAGTTGACCATTTCGGCGGTCAGCGTGACCTTCGGGATAAGGTTATCCGCCATGTGAACGATTGCGCTTTTGCGGAAGATCCACTTCGCGTTCTTCGTGGGGCGCAGTTTGCGGCGCGGTTTGAGTTTGAGATAGCGCAGGAAACGAAAAAGCTTTGTAGTGGTATGGATATTTCAAGCATTTCTTGCGAGCGAGTATTTGATGAACTGAAAAAAGCTCTTCTCAAGGCGGAGAGACCCTCAATCTTCTTTGAGGTGTTGTCGGAGATTGGGCAGATGTCCGTATGGTTTCCTGAAGTTGAAGCTCTTCGCGGAGTAGAGCAGAACCCGAAGTATCACGGCGAGGGCGATGTTTTCAGGCATACGATGATGGTGCTTGATGAGGCGGCAAAACGGCGCGAGAAGACGGAAAACAAGCTCGCGTTTATGCTTTCGGCTCTTGTTCACGATTTCGGAAAACCCATAACTACCGAGGTTTCTGACGGTAAAATTCGTTCGTATAATCACGAAATCAAAGGTCTTCCGATAGTTGAGGAGTTCGTAACACGCCTGACTCACGATAAAAAGCTTTTGAAATATGTATTGAATATGACGAAAAACCACATGCGACCAAATGCGCTCGCGGCAATGGCGTCATCGGTCAAGGCGACGAATAAGCTGTTTGATGAATCAAGTGAGCCTTCGGCGCTTATAGAGCTTGCGCTTGCGGATGATTTAGGCAGGATAACGGAAGTGAAGAATGAATCAACTGAACCGTTTTTAAGAGAAAGGCTTATTGATTACAGAGAATGTATGTCAAAACCGTTTGTCAGAGGGGAAGACCTGATTTCGGCAGGGCTTAAACCTAATGAGAGCTTTTCTGACCTTCTCGCGTATGCCCACAAGCTTCGCCTTGCAGGGGTGGAGAAAGGGGAAGCGTTGAGACAGACGATAGCATACAGCAGGAAAAAGTAAAAAATTTCTTACAAGATAGAAAGGTGAAAGAAATGACAGGAAAACAGAGAGCATATTTAAGGAAGCTTGCAAACGGAATCGAGGCAAAGTACCAGATAGGTAAAGGCGGCATCGACGAAGAAACGATAGAGATGGTAAATCTTGCGCTTGAAGCAAACGAGATTATAAAAATCAAAATTCTCGAAAATGCGTTTCTTGACACAAGAAGCGCGTGCAACGAGGTTTGCGAAGCAACAGGTGCAGAGCCTGTGCAGTGCATCGGCAACAAGTTCGTTGTTTACCGCGAATCTAAAAAGAACAAGACCATAATCTTGCCCAAAACGAGGAAAGCGTAATGGAACTCAAAGTGGGCGATACTGTAAGGACAAAGAAAAAGCATCCTTGCGGCGGAGATTTGTGGAGTGTGACACGGGTGGGAATGGATGTGAAACTCCGTTGCCTTTCCTGTGGACACGAGGTTATGCTCTCTCGGAAAAATGCTGAGAAGAGCATAAAAGAGAAGGTTTAGCAAACTGCCCGATGAAAAGTGCTTCATCGGGCAGACTATATGAAAGAGCAAGCGAAAAATATGACGCTCTGTCTTGTGTGCGGAGGGCAGTATGAGAGGGTCAAAGGCCACGCATGCTCTATACAGTTTTAGTTTATGAGAAATTATTTTCAAATGTTCATTGACCTTTTTGAGTGTAGTGGTATAATATAAAAGTATTAAAATTTGGAGGAATTATTATGGCTATAGTATCACCGTCGATTTTATCGGCAGATTTTGCAAATCTTGAAAATGAAATGAAGCGTCTCGAGGTTGCAGGGGCAGATTGGGCGCATGTTGATGTTATGGACGGGCATTTCGTTCCGAATATCACAATTGGTGCACCTGTCGTAAAGGCTCTTTCAAAGGTTTCAAAGCTTCCGCTTGATGTTCACCTTATGATTTCAGACCCTGATTTTTACCTTGACGATTTTATCAAAGCAGGGGCGTATGTTATCACCATCCACGAGGAATGCGATTCTGATGTAGAAAAAACTCTTAGGAGAATTCGCGAGGCAGGTGTAAAGGCTGCGCTTTCAATCAAGCCGAACACTCCTGTATCTGCGCTTGAGAAGTACATAGACCTTCTTGATATGATTCTTATCATGACTGTTGAGCCGGGTTTTGGCGGCCAGAAGTTTATTGAAAAGTGTCTCCCGAAGATAGCTGAGGCGAGAAAGCTCATAAACGAGAAGAACCCCTCATGCCTTCTCCAGATTGACGGCGGCGTAACCTGCGAGAATGTCGGTGTTGCAAGAGAAGCGGGAGCAGATGTCATAGTTGCAGGCTCTTCTGTTTTCGGAGCTTCCGATATGAAGGTAGCTATTGAATTTTTAGGAAAATAAAAGGAGAAAGTTGATGCAACGAAAAAAACAAAGCTTTTTTAAAGGAGCGTTCATTCTTTCTGTTGCAGCCTTGATAGTAAAGCTTCTTGGCGCTATCTTTAAAATTCCCCTTGCAAACATTCTCGGCGGCGACGGTATGGGGTATTTCTCTACGGCGTATGACCTCTATATGCCGGTTTATGTAATATCCAATGCAGGTCTTCCTGTTGCGATTGCCCGAATTGTTGCGGAGAGTGTTTCGGAAAACAGATTCCGTGATGTAAGAAGAACGCTAAAGATTGCAAATACAGTCTTTCTTGTGACGGGAACGGTAGGCTTCTGTATTCTGTTCTTCGGAGCAGGGTTCCTTGTAAATACGATAAAGAACCCCGGAGCATATCTTGCTGTTATGGCTATGGCTCCGACGGTATTCTTCGTTTGCCTCACTTCGGCATATAAAGGCTATTACGAAGGCCTTTCGAATATGTACCCGACGGCGTTTTCTCAGGTTTCAGAGGTTGTTGTAAAGCTCGTTTTCGGACTGGGGCTTTCTATGGCGTCATACAAGTTTGGTATGAATGAGTATGAAACCGTGGGAACTGTTTTCGGAAAAACCTACGGAAACCTTGAGGATGCGAAGCTTGCTGTGCTTCAGGTTGCGGCGGCAGGCGCAATACTCGGTGTTGCACTTGGTGCGCTTGGTAGTTTCCTCTCAGTATATATTCGACACAAGAAAAGCGGAGATAAGATAACCGAGGAAGAGCTTTCGGCTCCGCAGGAAGTAACTCCGACAAAAACTATCTTAAAGAAAATTATAAAGATTGCAATTCCGATTGCTCTCGGTTCGTGCGTCGGACAGATTACGGGCGTTATTGACCTCTGGTCTGTTATGGACAGACTCCGTTTTGCGGTGGGGGTTGATGCTGATACAATAAAGAATATGTACGGTGCGGCGATTCCGATAGGGAAGTCGCTTGAAAGCATCCCGAACTACTTGAACGGTTGCTATAAGGGAATGGCAGTAAATCTCTATAACCTCATTCCGACATTTACCGTTGCATTCGGCGTGAGTGCGCTTCCTGCAATTACGACGGCGTGGACGGAGAAGAATGCAGAATCTCTCAAGGAGAATGTCGAAGGGGTTCTTCGTATGACGATGCTCCTCGTTCTGCCTGCCGGTATAGGAATGTCGTCTCTTTCTCACGGCATACTTTCTCTCTTGTACGGCGGTCGTCCTGAGGAGGTTGAGATTGCAGCTCCGCTTCTTACGATTCTCGGAATAGCTGTTATTTTCTCGGCAACCTGCTCTCCGATAAACAGTATGCTTCAGGCTATAGGCAGGGCAGATCTTCCTGTAAAGATAATGATCGGATGTGCGGCGTTCAAGCTTATATTTAATTATACAACGGTAGGTGTTCCGGAGATAAACATCAAAGGTGCGGCGATTGGTACGCTTCTCTGTTATATAATGATAATGACTATAAGTTTGTACTTTCTGATAAAGAATTCAAGAGTAAAGCTTAACTACATTACAGTGTTCGCGAAACCGCTTGGTTCCGCCGTTCTTTGCGGAGTCAGCGCGAAGATTACATCAGTTTTGTTGTCATCTTTTATTCCCGAAAAGCTTGCGACGGTTATCGCGATAGCAGTTGGCGGAATTGTATATTTAGCAGCACTCATCGTCCTTCGTGCGATAGATGAGGAAGATATAAAACGTTTTCCGAAGGGCGAAAAGCTTGCGCGACTTTATGCGCGAATCCCCGGCGTTAAAAAGTAATATCAGAAAACACCGATTAAAAAATCGGTGTTTTCTTTGTTTTAAAGTGATTTTTGGTTGATATTTCTGCAGTATTATGTTAAAATGTTTAATGGTATATTTCGACTTTGGAGGCATAAGAAACCATGGAATTTTCAGAGAGAATATCTTCGCTTAAACCGTCGGCTATCCGTGAAATATTGAAGATGCCGAATGACCCTGAGCTCATATCTTTTGCAGCAGGTAATCCTGCGCCGGACAGCTTCCCGGTAGATGCAATGTCGAGAATTGCTGCAGCTATTTTTGAGTCAAGAGCTGCAAATGCTTTGCAGTATGGCGTTAGTGAGGGATACACTCCGCTTCGTGACATTACAAAAAAGAGATTGAGCGAAAAATACGGAGTTGGCGGCGAGGATGACGAGCTTATCATAACAAGCGGCGGTCAGCAGGCGATAGAGATGACCGCTAAAATCTTCCTTGACGAGGGCGATGTCGTTATCTGTGAAGACCCGAGCTTTGTCGGTGCGCTCAATGCGTTCCGTTCATACGGCGTCCGCCTTGTCGGTGTTCCGGTTGATGATGACGGTATGAAGATCGACGAGCTTGAAGAAAAGCTGAAGTCTGAAAAGAATGTAAAGATAATCTATACTATCCCGACCTTCCAGAACCCCACGGGAACGACTATGAGTTTAGAGCGCAGAAAGCGTCTTCTTGCTCTTGCTGAGGAGTATGATGTAATCATCATCGAGGACAGCCCGTATTTCGAGCTTCGTTTCCGCGGTGAGCATATCCCGACAATCAAGAGTATGGATGTAAACGGCCGTGTTATTTTTGCAGGTTCGTATTCAAAGATTCTTGCGCCGGGTATCCGTGTTGGTTTCGTATGCGCTGATAAGAATATAATAAATAAGCTTACTGTTGCAAAGCAGGTATCCGATGTACATACAAATCTCTTCTTCCAGATGCTTACGGCTGAGTACCTCGACAAGTTCAATGTTGATGCTCATATCAAGAAAACTTGTGATATGTACCGCCAGAAGGCAGACAAGATGATAGAGTGTATGGAAAAGGAGTTCTCTCCGAAGGTTTCGTTTACCCGTCCTGAAGGTGGTCTCTTTATTTCGTGCACAATGCCTGAAGGTTTTGATGGAGCGGTTCTTACTGCTCGTGCAAAAGAAGCAAAGGTTGCGATTGTGCCGGGAGTTGCTTTTGCAGCAGACGACAGTAAGGTTTATCCGACTTTCCGCCTCAACTTCTCGCTCCCGTCGCTTACTGATATAGAAAAGGGAATAGCGAGACTTGCAAAGGTTCTTAACGACTATGTCGGTTAAGCCGAAGGGAGTCGAACACCTTAAGGTTTAAAGGAGATACAGAAATGGAAACAGCAGAAAAAAGACAACTTGTTTTTTCGGGAATTCAGCCTTCCGGAAATATAACAATGGGAAACTATATGGGTGCTATCACGAACTGGGTAGCTATGCAGGATATCTATGACTGCTTGTTCTGCGTTGTTGATATGCACGCTATAACAGTCCGTCAGGACCCCAAAAAGCTTCGTGAGCAGACGCTTTCTCTTCTTGCTCTTCTCATAGGCTGCGGGCTTGACCCGGAAAAGAATATCATGTATATCCAGAGCCATGTTCAGCAGCACGCTGAGCTTTCGTGGATACTCAACTGCTATACGATGTATGGCGAGCTTTCGCGAATGACACAGTTCAAGGATAAGTCACTCAAGCATGCAGATAACATTAATGCAGGTCTTTTTGACTATCCGGTTCTTATGGCAGCGGATATTCTTCTTTACAATGCGGACTTTGTTCCGATAGGTGAGGACCAGAAGCAGCACCTTGAGCTTGCGCGTAACATAGCGCAGAGATTCAATAACCACCACGGCGATGTGTTCAAGATTCCGGAGCCTTACATCCCGAAGGTTGGCGGCAGGATAATGAGTCTTGCAGAGCCGGATAAGAAGATGTCAAAGTCTGATACCAACCCGAACTCATATATCCTTCTTCTTGATAAGCCTGAGGATATTATGAGAAAGTTCAAGCGCGCGGTTACAGACAGCGAAGCCGTGGTTGAGTTCCGCGAAGGTAAGAGTGGTGTTAACAACCTTATGACGATTTACTCCATTGCAGCAAAGAAGAGTATGGAAGAAATTGAACGCGAGTTTGAGGGTAAGGGCTACGGCGACTTCAAGACAGCGGTCGGTGAAGCTGTTGTAGAAATGCTCAGACCTATCCGTGAGAGAACGGAAGATCTTCTTAAGAATAAAGATTATCTCGAAGAGATTTATTCGAAGAATGCAATGAGAGCAGCAGCTCTTGCAGAGCGAAACCTCGTAAAAATTCGCAAGAAGGTCGGCTTTGTTCCGAAGCCGCGAATCAGCTTTACTGAAAAGTAAAAGAGGTCTTGGTAATGGATAAAATTACGATTTTCAGAACCGTATCAGGTTTTTTGCTCGCGGCGATACTTTCTTTTGTACTGTCTCCGGTGGCCAAGCACATAGCGGGTAAAATCGGTGCGATTGACATTCCGAAGGATGAGAGAAGAATGCATAAGAAGCCGATTCCACGTCTTGGAGGGCTTGCTGTGTTCTTTGCGTTTCTTGTGACGGTTGTGATTCTTGTTCCCGTCGATCGTGAGATGCAGGGTATTTTGCTCGGTGCGGTTGTTATCGTCGTTCTCGGAATGATTGATGATGCTCTGGCTCTTCCGGCAAAACTTAAGTTTATTGTGCAGATTCTTGCGGCGATTATCGTTGTGCTTCACGGAACGCGCATAGATGTTATATCGAATATTAACATATTCAGCGATAAGGCATACCTGAATCTTGGTTTCTGGTCAGCGCCGATAACGGTTATTTGGATAGTTGCAATAACAAATGCGGTAAATCTCATCGACGGTATCGACGGTCTTTCGGTCGGAGTTTGTACGATCGCGTCTGTATCGCTTCTTATAATTGCGGCGATTGTTTCGGAGTTCAATATAATGATTGTAACTGCAGCGGTTGCAGGTGCTTGCATCGGCTTCCTGCCGTACAATGTTAACCCTGCAAAAATGTTTGTAGGGGATACAGGGGCGACATTCCTCGGTTTCATTCTTGCTACGCTCTCGATTCAGGGAATGTTCAAGACTTATGCAATTCTTTCGTTTGCAGTTCCGTTCCTTATTCTTGGTCTTCCGATTTTTGATACCGTGTTTGCAATACTTAGAAGACTTATGAAGGGGCAGAGT
>JAZTWZ010000129.1:0-6856 GCA_045636165.1 Eubacteriales bacterium | reverse complement strand
GTCGTTTTCGCCATAGAGTCATAATGCTTTTGTTTTCATATGTAATCTCCTTTCAAAATTTTACAACACTTATGTTCCCAGCTCTTCAAAGAAGGCACGGACTTCTTCAGACAAACCGCTGTCTGAAATAAGAATATCTATATCACCCGGATTCGCAAAGGTATAGGGCATAACATTACCAACCTTTGAACTATCCATGAGTAATATCCGTTGTGTAGCGCGCTCAAGAACAAGTTTCTTGAGTTCGTAGTCGTGAACATTACCGCACGAGAAGCCGCACTTTTGAGAAAAAGCCGTTGCCGCAACAAATGCGACATCGATATTGAGTTTTTCAATATCTACTCGCGCAGAAGGGCCATAAGTCGCGATACTATCCTTATTGACTTCGCCGCCGATGAGGTTAACTCTGCATTCCTTTTGCTTTAAAAGCTCGGCCGCAATATTTATGCCCGGGGTTGAAATAAGAAGATGCTTATCAGGGATACGCTCGGCAAGCGCCATCATCGTACTTCCTGCATCAATATAAACCGAACGGTTTTCACCGATATACTGAAGGGCTTTCTCGGCAATCTCACGCTTCATACTGACATTCGTTGCAGAGCGTTTTGAGAAGACATCTTCAACGAGCATATTTATCGCTTTAACTGACCTCGCGCCACCGTGGATACGGACGATTCTGCCTGCCGACTCAAGCGCTTCGAGGTCGCGACGGATAGTCATTTCGGAAACATCAGGAACAAGCTCTTTAAGAGCTGAAAGCGAAACTTCGCTTCTTCCCTGGATAAAATCGTTTATCAATTTTTGTCTGTCGTTCATTTCTCCGTTACCAAATGTTAATTTCGAACAGTACAAAAGTTAAAAATTAACACCTTTCCAGTCATTACTTTAAATTATATACTATGTCAAACGCTTTTGCAATAGTTTTTTTAAAGTTTTTTGTTAGTTTCAAACATTTGTAACATTTAAAATTAACAACACCTCTGCCGTCGAGCGACAGAGGTGCATTTTTTACAACTATCTTTGAGGAATATAGTCTTTATAATCTGTTTCCAGATGCTTAAGCATAAGCTCTTTTGCCTTTCTTTCATCTTTTTCTATAATTGCATCAAGAATTTCACGGTGGGTTGAAGAATCACGAATGAATATCTCACTACTGAGAAAATCACGCTCACGCATTTTAAGAAGCTGAAGCGAAATAGAATCGTGAAACTGCGTCATCGAACGATTCTTGCTGGCAGAAAGCAATAGCGAGTGAAATTTATGACCCAAACGCAAGAGTTTCGCTTTATCAGTCACGCCCTCCATTTTTTGAATAGTGTCTCTCATTAAAGCTATATCTTCATCGGTACGGCGTAAAGCAGCCAGAGAAGCTGCAACCGGTTCTATAATGCACCGAAGCTCGATAAGCTCCGAAAAAGAATTCTCATCCATTATCAGTTCGCCCAAATCATAGTTGGCAATTGCAATCATGGCGTTGTCAGTAACCAAAGTACCCTTTCCTGCAGAAGATGTAAGAATACCTGCTATCTGAAGACTTTTAATTGCCTCACGAACGGAGCTTCTCCCTACCTGAAACATGGAAGCCAACGCTGCCTCGGTGGGCAGAAAGCTTCCTTCCGTAAATGTATTATCACGAATCATCAACATAATCTGTTCAGCAACAGATTCATATTTCTGTTTACTTACAACAGGTGCCACTTTCATAGAAAAAATACTCCTTTCTTATAAGGATATTATAACAATTATATGAATTATTGTAAAGAGATTTTAAAATCAGACTTCACAGAGAAATGTCTGACAAATTAATATTGCAATTTGTCAGACAATATGATAATATGAAAAAAGGAGGTGTCCGACATGGATAAAAAAACAGTTATTATAACTAACGAAATGGTAAAAAAGTATGTTTCAATCGACGATGTTGTCGAAGGTGTTGAAAACACCTGGAAATGGTACGGCGCAGGTCAGATCGTTATGCCGCCGAAAATCACAACTGATATGAGCAGTCTTAATGTAAACGGATGGTTTAACTCTATGCCGTCATACATTCATCCTCTCAGCTCAGCAGGCATAAAGGTTGTTGGCGGTTATGCAGACAACCCGTCAAAGGGACTCCCGTTTATCAGATCAAACATTTTGGTTACAGACCCGAGTGACGGTTTCCTTAAGGCTCTTGTTTGCGGCGACTGGATTTCTGATGCAAGAACAGGTGCACAGCCGGCTATTGCAATGAAGTATCTCGCAGCAAAAACTGACATCGTAACAATAATCGGTGCAGGTCGTCAGGCATATTTTGCAGCATTATGCATCAGCCGTGTACATAAGCTCAAGGAGCTTCGTATTTGTGATATTTCAAAAGAAGCACGCGAGAAGTTTTCATCATACTTCCCCGATGCTGACTTTGATATCGTCCCGTATGATGATAATGAAACAGCTTGCAAAGATTCTGATGTTATCATTACACTTACTACTGCAAACGCAGTTTTAGTCGAAGAGCCCTGGTGCAAACCCGGTTGCTTGGTTCTCACTATGGGATCATTCCAGGAAGTTTCAGACGATATTGCAAGAAAGTTTGATAAATTGTATCTTGACCATATCGCTCAGGGCTTGCACAGAGGTCAGTTCTTGCCGATGGCATCAAGAGGAGAAATCAGCGAAGAAGATTTCGCAGCAGAACTTCCGGATATCGTAGCCGGAAAGAAACCCGGAAGAACAAACCCCGAAGACCGCCTTATGTGCGAATTGGTTGGTATGGGCAGCCCGGATCTTTGCATTGCTACAATGGCTTATAACCGCATCATAGAGTCCGGAGACAAATTGACAGAAGTCGATATGATGGGCGAATAAAATTAAAGTTCATAAAAAGAACCCCAAAAGTTAAACACTTTCGGGGTTCTTAATTTATTTATTCTTTATTTCTTTCCAATATCTTTCGGTAGCTGATTCAACCTTATTATCACCGTATTCATAATAAACACGGTCAGCTATATCATCAGGCAGATACTGCTGTTTTACCCAATGGTTTTCAAAAGAGTGCGGGTATTTATAAGTTGTTCCGCGACCAAGCTTTGACGCTCCCGAATAGTGGGCATCGCGAAGATGAGAAGGGACTTCCCCACCCTTGCCGTTTCTTATATCGGAAAGAGCCGCATCTATCGCCGAGATCGCAGAGTTTGACTTAGGCGATGTCGCAAGGAGAATCGCAGCCTCGGCAAGAGGTATCCTCGCCTCAGGAAGACCAAGCTGGAGTGCTGAATCAACACAGGACTTCGTAATAGTCGCAGCCTGCGGATAAGCAAGCCCGATATCCTCACTCGCAATTACGAGAAGTCTTCTGCAAGCTGATATCATATCCCCAGCCTCCAAAAGACGAGCGAGATAATACACAGCCGCATCAGGGTCAGAACCGCGGATTGATTTCTGGAGCGCTGACATTATGTCAAAATGAGCATCACCGTCACGGTCTGCACGCATAGCACTGCGCTGAGTAACAAGCTTTGCATCAGAAAGCGACACCATAAGCTTTCCGTCTATATCAACAGCACTTCCAAAAAGCAGTTCAACAGCATTAAGAGCTTTTCGTACATCACCGCCGCAAGCCGACGCTATATGTTCTATAACGCCATCCTCAACACTTACCTCATCCGAAAGCTTTGTAAAAGCACGCTCAATCGCAAACTTTACATCAGACGGTTCAAGCGGACGGAATTCAAAAACAGTCGCACGCGAAAGTATCGCACTGTAAACATAGAAGTATGGATTTTCGGTTGTTGACGCGATAATCGTAAGCTTACCGTTTTCCATAAACTCAAGGAGTGACTGCTGCTGTTTTTTGTTGAAATACTGAATCTCATCAATATACAGCAGAACACCGTTCGGAGTGAGCAGAGTATCAAGACCTGCGACAATCTCCTTTATATCGGAAATCGACGCCGTTGTCGCATTAAGTTTCTTAAATTCGCGCGATGTATGCTTCGCGATTATCTCAGCAACGGTAGTTTTACCTATACCGCTCGGACCATAGAACACCATATTGGGAATCTGTCCGCCGAGGATAATTCGGCGCAGGAGACCTCCCTCGCCCAGAATATGCTTCTGACCGAAGACATCATCTAAATTGTCAGGTCGAATCCTGTCAGCAAGGGGTCTGTACATACGCGCCTCCGATTTTTAGTAAAGCGGATACTTATCGCAAAGAGCCTTTACACAATCAGCGATATAATCCTTCTTTGTTTCAAATGCAGTAGCTGTGAGGTGGATAAGGCGAGCAATCTCAGCCATATCGCTCTCACCAAAGCCACGACTTGTAACAGCAGGTGTACCGATACGGACACCACTTGTAACGAACGGCTTCTCAGGATCGTTCGGGATAGCGTTCTTATTGAGCGTGATACCAACTTCATCAAGACGGTGCTCAAGTTCCTTACCTGTAACACCAACCTTGCGAAGGTCAACAAGCATAAGGTGGTTATCTGTACCGCCTGAAACGAGGTCAAAACCACACTGAAGGAGAGCATTTGCAAGAGCTGAAGCATTTGCAACAACCTTCTTCTGATAACTTGTGAACTCAGGCTTAAGGGCCTCACCGAAGCAAACTGCCTTAGCAGCAATGATGTGCATAAGCGGACCGCCCATAGTACCCGGGAAGACTGCCTTATCAATCTGCTTTGCAAGCTCTTCCTTACAGAGGATGATACCGCCACGCGGACCACGGAGAGTCTTGTGGGTTGTGGTAGTAACAACATCTGCATACGGAACAGGACTCGGATGAACGCCTGCAGCAACAAGACCTGCAATATGAGCCATATCGACAACAAAGTAAGCCCCAACGCTCTTTGCGATATGAGCAAAGCGCTCAAAGTCGATAATTCTCGGATATGCAGAAGCACCTGCGATAATCATCTTCGGCTGGCATTCCTTTGCAATAGCCTCAACCTTATCATAGTCGATGCGGTGAGTTTCAGGGTCAACACCGTACGGAACTATATTGTGGTATGCACCGGACATATTTACAGGGCTACCGTGAGTGAGGTGTCCACCTTCGCTGAGGTTCATGCCCATAACTGTATCGCCCGGCTTTACAAGAGCAAAATAAACTGCCATATTTGCAGAAGCTCCGCTATGCGGCTGAACATTGACATGGTCAGCACCGAAAAGCTCGAGAGCACGCTCCTGAGCAATACGCTCAACTACATCTACACACTCACAGCCACCGTAGTAACGCTTACCCGGAAGACCTTCTGCATATTTATTTGTAAGAACTGTACCTGCCGTTGCAAGAACTGCAGGGCTTACGAAGTTTTCAGAAGCAATAAGCTCGATGTTGCCGCGCTGACGGTTATATTCCGACTCAATCGCAGCGCCAACGGACGGGTCATAATCTTTCAAAAAATCAATATTTTCCTTAATCATTATGTACTCTCCTTTACAAAATAACAATATATAGTTATTATATACCATTCATCATACAATTTCAAGTATTATATATCTTTTCTTTTCAGTCCGAAGAACAGCCAGTAGAACACAAGCGCAAAAGCAGTGCCAAAAATCGCGCCTGCGATTATATCCGTCGTATAATGGACATGCAGATACACTCTCGAGAGAGCAATAAGACTTGCGAGAATAAGTGCCGGTGTTCCCCACACGCGATTTCTGCAAAAGATAAGCACTGCGACAGAAAAAGCCGTTGCCGTATGCATTGACGGAAAAGAGAAATCGGAAGGTTTTTCAACAAGAAGCTCGACAAGAGGATATAAGTTGCACGGACGCACTCTTCCGACAAGAGGTTTTATAATATAATTTCCGATAAGAAAACAAACCGATAATGATGCCGCAGAAGCGAGTCCTTCCCTTCTGTACTTTTTAAATATAAGCATCAGTATAATTGATACAATCCAAATAAAACCGGCATCGCCGAGTTTTGTTACAAAGCACATAATACTTGCGAGAAACGAATTGTCGATTCTCAAAAAAAATCGCGGAAGAAGCGAATCAATCGCATGAATTACCGACATTGACACCCTCCTTCTTTTTAAACAAAAACGAAAGCTTCGTTTCAGAAACTACCACAGCAAGGAAGATAAGCGCAAAGCCCGAAACTATTCTAAAACTCAGAAGTTCCCTTCCCATTATAACTGAGAAGAGCGTTCCGAAAACAGATTCGAATGTGAGAATAAGCGCCGCAGCAGACGGGGATGTATGCTTCTGTCCAAAGTTCTGGAGAAGAAGCGCTGCCCCCGTACAGAAAAGGCAAAGATAACCGATAGACGGAATAACCTTAAGCGGAACGGGTCGTATTCCACCGTCATATATAAATGTTGCGACCCAGAAGATAATTGCCGCTGCAGCAAACTGCAGAATCGTCATAATGACCGGATCTTTTCCTTCGCCGTATTTTGCAACAGCTACCATGTGACACGAATAGAAAAAGCCGCCAATAAGCGTCAGCGCATCGCCTATGCCCATTGAAAAGTCACTCTGCAAAGAGATAAGCCCGATTCCCGTTATACAGATAAACGCCGCAATTATGTTCCATCTGTCAGGTCGGTTTGAACCCGTTATCCACGCCATAAAAGGAACAAGAACACAATAAACTGCTGTCAGGAATGCGTTCTTACCGGGAGTTGTCTGCATAACACCGAGTGTCTGGAAGAAGTATGCAAAAAACAGGCACACCCCCATAACAGCACCTTTCCATATCATATCTCGCGTTATGCCGCGAAACTTTTTGTGAAAAATAATCGAGAGAATTACAAATGCGCCCGTGAATCTTATCGCCATAAGAAAATTCGGCGTAATAAGATTTACAGCATCTTTAATTATTACAAACGAGCTTCCCCAGATTACCGTTGCAAGG
>JAZTWZ010000128.1:0-6631 GCA_045636165.1 Eubacteriales bacterium | reverse complement strand
AGCATCTGCGCGATAGCGGATGTAATTCCGAAAGATTTGAAAATTCCGCACATAGGCTGGAATGCACTTCAGATAACAAACGAAACCCCGATTTTTAAAAACATAAAATCGGGCGATCATGTCTATTTTGTTCATTCGTATTATGCGAAAACGGAAGATAAGTGGATATCTGCGACGAGCGAATACGGCGCGCCGCTCACGGCGGCAGTTCGTCGCGACAATATCTACGGCTGCCAGTTCCACCCCGAAAAGAGCGGTGAGACGGGGCTTGCGATACTTTCGGCATTCTGTGAAACGGAGGGAGAAAAATGCTGATTTTTCCGGCAATAGATTTATATGAAAAAAAGGCTGTTCGCCTCCTTCGCGGAGATTATGCGAAAATGACGGTGTATAGCGAAGAACCGTGGCTTGTTGCGAAAGATTTTAAAGAAAAAGGAGCAACCTGGGTTCACCTAGTAGATTTAGAGGGCGCAAAGAGCGGAGATACTCCGAACTTTGATGTGGTATGCAGAATAAAGAACGAAACGGGGCTTTTGTGCGAAATCGGCGGAGGTATCCGTTCGATGGAGGTCTGCAGAAAATATATTGAAGCAGGTATCGACCGCATAATTCTCGGCACTGCCGCAGTAAAGGATGAAGCTTTTGTCCGCGAGGCGGTCGCTGAGTTCGGCGAGAAAATCGCAGTCGGCGTCGATATCCGCGACGGCTTTGCCGCAATCTCCGGCTGGACTGAAAAGAGCGACATCACGGCAGATGACCTTTGCCGTAAGATGCAGGAGATAGGTGTAAAAACGCTTATCTGTACCGATATTTCAAAGGACGGCGCGATGCAGGGAACAAACCGCGAGCTTTATCGCGACCTGCAGGAGAAGTTCGATATGAACATAGTAGCCTCGGGCGGAGTTTCGACAATTGATGATATAAAGGCACTCTCCGCACTTTCGCTGTATGGCGCGATTGTCGGAAAGGCATACTATACCGGCGCGATAGACTTAGAAGAAGCGATTGAGGTGGCGAGATGATTACAAAGAGAATTATCCCGTGCCTTGATGTAAAGAACGGTCGCGTTGTCAAGGGCGTAAATTTTAAGGACTTAAACGATGTTTCGTCGCCTATCGAGCTTGCAAAGTTTTATAGCGAGAATGGTGCTGACGAGCTCGTGTTCTATGACATAACAGCATCCGCTGAGGGACGAAGGCTCTTTACAGACATCCTCACAGAAACTGCAAGGAGTGTATTCATACCGCTTACGGTCGGCGGCGGAATAAACACTACTGACGATTTCGACCGTGTTTTAAAATGCGGTGCGGATAAGGTCAGCGTAAATTCCGGTGCGATTAAAAACCCGCGCCTAATTTTCGAGGCGGCAAAGCTTTACGGAGACCAGTGCGTTGTTATCTCGGCCGATGTAAAGAGAGTTGACGGGGTCTTCCGCGTTTTTGCAAAGGGCGGAAGAGAAGAGACCGAGCTTGAAGCAATTTCGTGGATAAAGAAGTGTGTTGAGCTTGGTGCAGGTGAGGTGTGCCTCAATTCAATCGACACCGACGGCGTCCGTGGCGGTTTTGACCTTGAGATGCTCGATGCCGTTTCAAATGCCGTAAATGTTCCCGTTATAGCTTCAGGCGGCGCAGGAAGCATTTCCGACTTCATAACTCTGTTTGAGAGCTTGCCGAAGGTGGATGCAGGGCTTGCAGCTTCGATTTTTCACTTCGGCGATGTAAAAATCTCCGACCTGAAGGCAGAAATGAAGAAAAACGGTATCCCGACAAGAATATGAAAGGAAGATAAGTATGTTTGATATAGAAACTCTTAAATTTGACGAACGCGGTCTCATTCCTGCAATCGTCGTTGACGCGGTGACAAAGCGCGTTCTCACGCTTGCATATATGAATCGCGAAAGCCTTGAAATTTCGATGGAGAAGGAGCTTACCTGCTTCTGGAGTCGCTCGCGTGACGAGCTCTGGCTCAAGGGCGAAACAAGCGGAAACTATCAGCATATAGTTTCAATAACTGCAGACTGTGACCGCGACGCACTTGTCGTTATGGTCGAGCCTGACGGCCCTGCATGCCATAAGGGAACCTTCTCCTGTTTTGAAGAAAAGGTTTTCGAGAGCGAGGAGAGACACGAATTTTCTCTCGAATCGCTTATGGGGCTGCTCAAGGGAAGAAAAGAGGAAATGAAGGAAGGCTCATATACGACATACCTCTTCCAGAAGGGTCTTGACAAAATTCTCAAGAAGGTTGGCGAGGAGAGCACAGAGGTTATAATCGCCGCCAAGGCAGAGGACAAGGCCGAAACCATCTATGAGATTGCAGACCTTGCGTACCATGTTATGGTGCTTATGATTGAAGCGGGAATCGACCTTGCGGATATCCACCGCGAGCTTGCTTCGCGCCATGTAATCGACCACAAGGTAAAGCAGGAAAAAATGACAAAGTAAGAACTCCACCCAACAACGCAATCAAAGATTGCTGTTGGGTACCCGGGAACCTTGTTGTGTTCCACAATAAAAATTTTAAAACTTTTTCAATTTTCCACTTTACAATGATAAAGTGATGTGGTATAATAAGGTCACATCAAAAAAAGACATAAACATTTAGGAGGAAAAAACAATGCGTAAAATTCTTGCACTCATCCTTGCTGTCATGATGCTTACATGCCTCTTCGCAGGCTGCAATCAGGCAGACGACAACAACGACATCCTTTCCGACGGCGGAGATGTCACAGCTACAAGCGACACAGACTACATCATGGCAAACGGTGAAATGATTATCGGTATGACTCTCTTTGCTCCGATGAACTACTATGAAGGCGAAGAGCTTATCGGTTTCGAGACAGAGTTTGCAAAGGCAGTTTGCGAAAAGATCGGCGTAACTCCGAAGTTCCAGGAAATCAACTGGGATGCTAAGGAAATCGAGCTCAACGCAAAGAACATCGACTGCATCTGGAACGGTATGACAATTACCGACGAGAGAAAAGCAAACATGGAAATCTCTAACCCCTACATGGCTAACAAGCAGGTTATGGTTGTAAAGAAGGACAATGCTGAGAAGTTTGCAGAAGGCGTTATCGGTGCTGCAGTTGTTGCTGAAGCAGGAAGCGCAGGCGAAGAAATCGCAACTGCTGACGAATTCTTCAAGGAATCAGCATTCACACCGGTTGACTCTATGGCAAAGGCTCTCATGGATGTTGCAGCAGGAACAAGCGACATCGCTATCGTTGACTATGTTGCATCTATCGGTTCAATCGGCGAGGGAACAGATTTTGAAGACCTCGTTGTAGTAGAAGAGCGCGAGTTCTCACCGGAAGAGTACGGTATCGCATTCCGTAAGGGATCAGATATGGCAACTGTTGTAAACAACACAATCGCTGAGCTCATCGCAGAAGGCAAGCTCGATGAAATTGCTGCAAAGTATAAGCTTGCTGACCTTCTCATCAAAGACTAAAAGGAAGATTTAATTCTATGTCAACTTTCGAAGTAGCTTTTCGCTCTTTGACAGAAGGATTCGGGCAGAACTGCATAATCTTTGCAGTAACGCTCCTTGCGGCTATACCGCTCGGGCTTGTAATCGCCTTCGGGTCGATGTCGAAATTCTGTCCCTTCGGTTTCTGGAAGAGAAGCAAAAGTGTAATTTTAAGAGCAATATCAAAGTTTGCTCCGATTCGTTGGCTGAGTAGAACATTTGTTTGGATCATCAGGGGTACGCCCCTGATGCTCCAAATTTTTGTCGTTTTGTACGCACCGGGGCTTATATGGCAAATCCCGATGCGCTCACGAATGACAGCCGTTCTCATCGCGTTCGGAATAAACTATGCGGCATACTTCTCCGAAATATACCGCGGCGGAATCGAAAGCGTTCCGAAAGGTCAGTACGAAGCGTGTCAGGTGCTCGGTATGACGAAGGCGCAGACATTTTTCAAGGTCGTTCTCCCACAGGTTATAAAGAGAATCATTCCGCCTATGGGAAATGAAATCATAACGCTCGTAAAAGATACCTCTCTTGCGAGAGTTGTTGCCGTTTCTGAAATCATAATGTGTGCAGAGCGTTTTACAAAGCAGGGTCTCATCGGTCCGCTTTTCTCGACGGCTCTTTACTTCCTTATTTTCAACGGCGTATTGACGCTTCTTTTCGGCTACATAGAAAAGAAACTTGATTATTACAGAGGTTAAGGCGTATGGCGATATTAGAAGTAAAAAATCTCTGCAAGAGCTTTGGTAAGGTAGAGGTTTTAAAGGGAATAGACTTCTCTATGGAAGAGGGCGAGGTTGTTTCGATAATCGGCTCCTCAGGAAGCGGAAAGACAACTCTTCTCAGATGTCTCAACGCTCTTGAAGTTCCGACTGCCGGCGCCATCTCCATCGGCGGCGAGGTCGTTTTCGACAAGAACAGCATGGCGAAGATAAGCCGTGACGAAATGCGCCGTTGGCAGCTTTCGTGCGGGCTTGTTTTCCAGTCGTTCAATCTCTTTCCGCAATATACGGCTCTTGAAAATGTAAGCCTTGCGCCGAAGCTCCTCGCAAAAGAGAGACCTGATTATAGAGAGAACAAAAAGCAGATTCTTGAGGAAATAAAAAAAGAAGCCGAATCTCTTCTTGAGAGAGTCGGGCTTTCGGATAAGATGTCAAACTACCCCTGTGAGCTTTCGGGCGGTCAGCAGCAGCGCGTTGCGATAGCTCGTGCGCTTGCGCTTTCTCCGAAGGTTCTGTTCTTTGACGAGCCGACGAGTGCGCTTGATCCACAGCTTACCCAGGAGGTTCTGCGAGTTATCCGCGAGCTTGCGGATATGAATATGACAATGATTATAGTAACGCACGAAATGAAGTTTGCGCGCTCGGTTTCCGACCGCGTAATATTCATGGCAGACGGCGTTATTGAGGAAGACGGAACTCCCGATTATGTTTTCGAAAACGCGAAAAGCGAGAAGCTCCGCACCTTCCTCGGCGATTTGGAAGAATAATAAAAAATGCAAAAACGAATTTTCGTTTTTGCATTTTTCTTTTTATTTCATTCCGCCGCTTGAGTTGAGCATCGATGCGGAATACAGGAAGAGAACATCAGCATTTTCAAAGTCAGAAACAAACTGACCTATCATCGCACTCGGCATATAGCGGATATCAAGCACTGTAACCTTTTCGTATTCCGCTACCATAAGCGGAAGAAGGCTTGAGCCGAATGAATCGCGGAAGACAATAAGGTGACTTCCGTCGTGCTTGTTTGAGTTTTCTATTGTAAGAAGAGCTGAGTTTCCCGAGAGGAACATCTCGTACGGGTCGTGTGAAGCCTCCTTTAAAAGGTCGTAAATCGCGCCTTTTTCTTCGCTTCCCGAATCGTAATTCTTAACGGTTAAGAACGAATGAGCGTCACTTACGAGATAGCTTATCGTATCGGGCGGTGTGTTTATCGCCGCCTGACCCGAATATACGCCGTAGAAGGGACTTCCGAGTGTCGCTACGGTAAACGTCGATGTCTGTTCTTTCCCCATAGCCGAAAGAAGCGTTTCGGCTACATCTGTGATACACTCCTGCTTCCAATGGCTGTCGGTTGTGTAGTAGTCCGAAAGCGAGAGGAGAGGGAAGATGTCGATATATTCGGCATACGGCATATCCGCGCGAACGGTCGCTGTAAGCTTTTCGTAGTCGAGCTTCAGGGTGTCGAGGAAGTAGTTCTTGTCGGGGATAATCGAGAGATAGATGCTATCCGTTTTTCCTTCAAGATATGTTTTGTAGAGATATTCAAATCTCTCCGTCGCGTGAGAAAGGAGACTTTCATTCATCGGATACTCGATTTTAGAGAGATGTCCGTCCTGAATGAAGAGCTTGTTGTTGTCGCTCTTTCCAAAAAGCTTTGTCGCCGAGAAAGCTTTTATACTGCGGAATGCGTCACGGAACGGGAAGACATCCGTAGAATATTCCTCAAAGCCCTCGGAAAAGTCACCCGAGAAGATGCTCTCTGCCGTTGTATCGGGAAAACGCGCGAGAACGCGCCTCTCGCTTTCCGAAAAATCGCTTTTCGGGAGGAAGAAGCAGAGCACAGAAAAAACAAATATTATGACAAAAGCCAGAAGGCAGGTTAATTTATCTTTCATATCACGCCGACCTCCCTAAAATCTGAAATAGAGGAACGGGTTGAACGACCCGTCAACAAGATATGCGGTTATTATTATGAGAAGTGCGGTAAGGAAAACAGGCTCAAGAACGGTGAACAAAGGTTTGCCCACACGGCTCTTCTCAAAGCGCGAGAAGAGAAGCTTCGGAATCGGGGTCGCGCCGATGAGCGCGATGATAAGAACGAGAGCGTAGCTCCTTAGATAATAGAGCGTTTCGGTAGATACTGCCACTTCACCGCCTACACCGACGAGACCGCCGACGCGGACGAATATATCCGAAAGATTTGTAGAGTCAAAGATTATAAAGCTTATTACGGTTAAGAAAATTACATAGATTCGTGAAAGCAGTACGCCTTTTGAAAGCGCCTTTCCCCATATAAACTTTTCGCCCGAAAGAAGAACTGCGAAGAAAAGGCCCCATATAATGAAGTTCCAGTCTGCGCCGTGCCAGAAGCCCGTGAGCATCCAGACGAGGAAGATGTTGAAGAGGTGTTTTCCTTTTCCGCAGCGGTTGCCTCCAAG
>JAZTWZ010000127.1:0-9717 GCA_045636165.1 Eubacteriales bacterium | reverse complement strand
CTTATAACCCCGACAAAAAAATAAAGCTTGCAACTTATGCCTCGCGTTGCATAGAAAACGAGATACTTATGTATCTTCGTAAAACTGCCTCGCAGAAAACTGAAATTTCTTTTGACGAACCGCTCAACACAGATTGGGACGGAAACGAGCTTCTCCTTTCCGACATTCTCGGAACAGAGGCAGATTCCGTCATCCGTCCGCTTGAAGACGAAACAGACCGTGAGCTTCTTTTAAGCGCTCTTTCTTCTCTTCCCGAAAAGGAGCAGGTGATCATAAAAATGCGTTTCGGAATCGGAGGAGAAAGCGAAAAAACACAGAAAGAGGTTGCGGATATTCTCGGAATATCGCAGTCTTACATATCGCGCCTCGAAAAACGAATTATTTCAAGGCTACGAAGCGAAATACTCCGACTGTTATAAAATTTTATATCGTATTAAAAAAACCTCCCAAGGCAATAATGATAATAAGTTCTTTGCTTTTGGGAGGGTTAATTTTTGATACACGAAAAAGTAGAAATATGCGGCGTAAACACATCCAAACTCAAGGTTCTCACAGGAGAAGAAACAACAAACCTCCTCCACCGTTACAAGGACGGTGACATCTCAGCACGAGATGAGCTTATTTCGGGAAATTTAAGGCTTGTCTTAAGCGTTATACAGCGTTTTGCAAACCGTGGAGAATCGGTTGATGACCTTTTTCAGGTCGGGTGCGTAGGTCTTATAAAAGCAATTGACAACTTTGATGTAACCCTCGGACTTCGTCTCTCGACCTACGCCGTACCAATGGTTATCGGCGAAATCAGAAGATATCTCCGCGACAACAGTGCAATAAGAATATCCCGTTCAATGCGCGATACTGCATACCGCGCTCTGCAAATCAAAGAAAAACTCACAAACGAAAATCAGCGCGAGCCGTCCGTCTCGGAAATTGCAAAGGCTATGGACAAGCCCGTAGAAGAAATAGTCTTCGCTCTCGACGGAATTATGGATCCCGTTTCCCTTTACGAGCCTGTATATTCAGATTCGGGCGGCGATACAATCTGCGTTATGGACCAGGTAGGAGATACGAAAAACACCGATGAAAACTGGCTCGAGCGAATAGCACTCAAGGAAGCTATTTCGCGGCTCAATGACCGCGAAAGGAGAATTCTTTCTCTCCGCTTTTTCGACGGAAAAACGCAAACCGAGGTCGCCGAAGAAATCGGCATAAGCCAGGCGCAAGTCTCCCGTCTTGAAAAAGGTGCAATCGACAGAATCAAAGATGAGTTATAAAAAGGAACTCCCCTTAAGGGGAGTTCCTTTTTACTATCTTTTTCTTATTACTCCGTAAATTACGGTTGAAGCAACGGTTGTTATCACAAGCTCGGGGAGCATATATCCGCCGTTATACAAAACTGAATACAGCCACACAGGCTGACCTTCGGGCGCATACACGCCCCAGATAAGTATTCCGCTGAGGAAATGGCAGATAAATCTCCTGACCATTGCAACTGCCGCGCCTACACCAATTCCAACAAGCTCATTTTTAAAGAGCTTCGATATCGGGTTTACAACGAATATACCTGTAAAAGGAATTACATAGTCAAGAAGCACTACTGCCACAAAATACAAAAGCGTTGTAGTCGGCGGTGCAGTAAAACCTATGAGCATCTGGATAAGTGAATATGTAAAGCACGCGAGACGACTCCATCTGTAATCTTTTATCATCACACATACAAGCACAAGCGGAACCATACTTCCGAGAGTTACCGTTCCGCCAAACGGCGCGTTATATATCGGAATCATCGAAAGAACCGTTGCGAGCGCTATCATAACGGCGCAAAGGGTTATATTTCTTGTTTTTGTTTCCATTTTTGCTTCTCCTTTTAAACTGAAGGGAGTTGACAACAAAAGAACGCGTTCTGCGGAATATGCAAAACGCGTTTTGTAAAACATCAAAGCTTTTCCTCCGTCGGCATTATCCGCATCAGGTTCACGGGTTTCGGGCTAAAATCCCTCTCTCAGCCAAGTTCACTCAGCTCCCCTATTAAGTTATATGCTTATTATATAGCTATCATCGCTATATGTCAAGTCTGTAGATTATAAAATAAACAGCTGCGAGATTGACCAGCGCGAGAAGCGGAATACCGTAAACAAAACTGTTGTGACGGGTTTTATGGCGGAAGATTCGCATACCTGCCCATGCTCCTGCAGCTCCGAAGAAGAGCGCAAGCGTAAAGAGTGTTTTTTCAGAAATGCGCCACGCGTCCATTTTCGCAAGAAGCTTATCAAGCCCGAAAACGAGCATAACCACTACATTCCATATAACATAGACGATCAGAATTTTTTCAAACATCTTATGCCCTCCGAAGTTTCAAAAGTATCTTCTCGAAATATTCGGGAAGAGGGGTTTCAAAATACATCTTCTCCCCCGTCCTCGGATGGATAAATGTCACATTCTTGGAATGGAGACACTGTCCCGAAAGCCCGAGTTTATCACGCGCACCGTAAACCTCATCCCCTACGACGGGATGTCCGATGTGCGACATGTGAACGCGAATCTGATGTGTCCTTCCTGTTTCAAGAAGGCAGGAGGCGTATGTAAAACCGCTATATCTTTCAATAACGCTGTAATGCGTTACTGCGTCTCTTGAGTTAAGTTCCGTAACAGCCATTTTCTTTCTGTCCGTCTTATGACGTCCGATAGGCGCAGAAATTGTTCCCGTCTCCTCGGGAAGACCTCCGATAACCACCGTATGATATTCACGGCGCACGGAATGCTCCTTTATCTGCTCGGCAAGCGAGTTGTGGGCAAAGTCGGTCTTCGCAACAAGCATAACGCCGCTTGTATCCTTATCAAGGCGGTGGACAATTCCCGGTCTCATAACTCCGTTTATGCCCGAAAGAGAGTCTCCGCAATGGTGCATAAGCGCATTGACAAGTGTTCCCGAAAAATGACCTGCGGCAGGATGAACAACCATACCGCGAGCTTTGTTTATGACGAGGAGATCGTCATCCTCATAGACGATATCAAGCGGAATATCCTCAGGCTCGATATCTGCCGGCTTAAGCTCGGGAAGAGCGACTTCAATCTCGTCTCCTGCGACTACCTTGTAATTCTTTTTAAGCCCGAAAACGCCGCCACTCTCAATGAGAGTAACAGCGGCGTTTCTCGATATATTCAGTTTTTGGGAAATAAATACATCAAGCCTTGTTCCCTCATCGGAAACTTCGGCGATAATGCAGGTTTTGTTCATTTCTTTTTCCCCGGCTTATCATCATAAATGAATATAAGAAAGATAAAAAACAGTATTGCGCCAACCGTTACGGCGATGTCTGCGACATTGAACACAGGAAAGTTGATAAGCTCGAAATCAAACAAATCAACTACCGCGCCATCTCTGAAAATTCTGTCGATAAGATTTCCAACTGCACCTGCGAGAATAAGCGTTATTCCCCAGCTCCCGATTTTTGAGTTTATCTTTTTAGAAAGGAGCAGGTAAGCCATAAACGCCGCCGCAAGAATCGGAACAACTATCAAAAAAACAGTATTCCCGCGAAGCATTGAGAATGCAGCACCCGTGTTTTCCACGAACCGAAGGTTGAAGATTCCGTCAATTATCGGAATCTTGCCTATCGGCTCGAGGACATTTACACACCATAGCTTGACAAGCTGGTCAAGCGCAACGATTGCAACACAAGATATAAATTGAAGTATCAGCACTTCTCCACTTACCCCTTAACAGCTTCCGTACATCTCGGGCAAAGCTCAGGATGCTCAGGATCAGTTCCTGCTTCGTTTGAGAATGTCCAGCAGCGCGGACACTTTACGCCGCCTGCAACGGAAATCGAAACCTCAATATCGGAAAGAGCTTCTCCGAGACCTTCCTTCTTGTTGAGCTTAACATCAGAAACGATGAAGAGCTTTGCAAGACCGTCGATAGCTGAAATAAAGTCATAGCCTTCGCCGTTTGCCGAAATCTCAATAGCTGCTTCAAGCGACTTACCGATTGTCTTTGCAGCCCTTGCCTCTTCAAGAGAACGGTTTACAATATCGCGAAGCTCTGCAACTCTTGCCCACTTCTTCTCAAGCTCAAGATCAAGAACTGATGCATCAACCTCAGGAATGTCGTTGAGCATTGAGTTCTCAAGGCGGACACCGTCGTGATGCGGCATAGCCTTCCAGATTTCGTCGCTTGTGAACGCGAGAATCGGAGAGAGAATGCGGACGAGCGTATCAAGAATGCGGTAAATAACAGTCTGGGCGCCGCGGCGGCTTGCACTGTTTTCGCCGTCACAGTAGAGTCTGTCCTTAATGACATCAAGATAGAAGTTTGACATATCGACAACACAGAAGTTATGAACAGCGTGAACAACTGTATAGAACTCGTAGCTATCATAAGCTTCTCTGCAACGAGCGAGGAGAGAGTTGAGACGGGAAAGAGCCCATCTGTCAAGCTCGCAGAGCTCAGAAACTGCAATCGCATTGTTCGGGTCGAAGCCTGCAAGATTTCCGAGGATGTATCTCGAAGTATTTCTAATCTTGAGGTATGTGTCAGAAAGCTGCTTAAATATAGCATCAGAACAACGCATATCCTGACGGTAATCAGCAGAAGCCGCCCAGAGGCGGAGAACATCTGCGCCGTACTTTTCAATAATCTCCTCAGGAGCAACGCCGTTACCGAGGGACTTGTGCATAGCCTTTCCTTCGCCGTCAACCGTCCAGCCGTGTGTAAGAACCTGGCGGTACGGAGCCTTGCCGCGGAGAGCTACTGCTGTAAGGAGAGATGACTGGAACCATCCGCGATACTGGTCAGCACCTTCAAGGTAGAGGTCTGCCGGCCAGCACTTCGGAGAGTCAAGCTCCATAGAAGCGATATGGGTAGAACCGGAGTCAAACCAACCGTCAAGAGTGTCAGTTTCCTTTGTGAAGTGGACTCCGCCGCAATGCGGACACTTATATCCTTCCGGAATAAGCTCGGAAACATCCATTTCAAACCATGCGTTTGAACCCTTTTCACCAAATATCTTTGAAATCTTTTCGATTGTTGCATCGTCACAAACAGGCTTCTCGCAATCTTCGCAATAGAATACAGGAATCGGGAGACCCCAGTGACGCTGACGGGAAATACACCAGTCTGCACGCTCACGAACCATTGATACGATGCGGTCATAGCCCCATTCCGGGAACCACTGAACATCGCCGCAAGCAGCAACTGCTTCGTCCTTGAATGCATCTACCGAGCAGAACCACTGATCTGTCGCACGGAAGATAATCGGACCCTTACATCTCCAGCAATGCGGATAGCTGTGAACGATATCCTCAGATGCAAAGAGCGCACCTGATTCTTTCATATCTGCAAGAATGACAGGGTTTGATTCCTCTGTCTTCATTCCTGCATACTTACCTGCATAATCTGTATGGCGACCTGTGTGGTCAACCGGAACGACCATTTCCATACCGTAGCGACGGCAGGTCTGATAGTCGTCAGCACCAAAGCCCGGAGCAGTATGAACGCATCCTGTACCTGACTCCATAGTAACATAGTCAGCAAGGAGAAGACGAGAAGTCTTCGGAAGGAACGGATGGTTTGCGAGCATGTTCTCGAAGAACTGACCCGGATGATGATCAATGACTTCGTAGCTGTCAAAGCCGCCAACCTTCATAACCTTTCCGGCAAGAGCCTCTGCCATAATATAGTTCTCGCCGTTCGGAGCCTTGATGATAACATACTCCTCAGACGGGTTAAGAGCGATAGCAAGGTTACCCGGAAGAGTCCAGATAGTAGTTGTCCAGATAACGAAATATGTCTTTGAAAGGTCGATTCCGGAAAGCTTACCGAGATCGTCGTTTACAGAGAACTTTACATAAACTGTTGTACACGGGTCATCCTTATACTCAATTTCAGCTTCAGCAAGAGCAGTTTCACATACCGGGCACCAGTAAACAGGCTTAAGGCCCTTGTAGATGTAACCCTTCTTATACATCTCGCCGAAGATTTTGACTTCCTCTGCTTCAAACTTCGGAACCATAGTGAGATAGGGGCGGCTCCAGTCACCGATAGCACCAAGGCGCTTGAACTGGTTTCTCTGAACATCGACAAAGTCTGATGCGAATTCCTTACAAGCTGTACGGAATACAGGAATTGACATGTGCTTGCGGTCAAGCTTGTTCTTCTTGATAATTGCAGACTCAATCGGCATACCGTGGTTATCCCAACCCGGAGTAAACGGAGCCTTGAAGCCTGCCATATTCTTATAGCGGACGATAAAGTCCTTAAGGCACTTGTTCATAGCAGTTCCCATGTGGATACTGCCGTTTGAGAACGGAGGGCCGTCGTGAAGAATAAACGGAGGTCTTCCTTCATTCTTCTCCATAATCATATCATAGAGCTTCTGCTCTTCCCATGCAGCGAGCATATCCGGCTCACGCTTCGGAAGCGATGCACGCATCGGGAACTCTGTTTTAGGTAAATTTATCGTGCTGTTATAATCCTGAGACATTTTATAAAAACTCCCTCTGTTTAGTCTTCGTCTTTTATGTTATAGCTTGTTCCGAATTTGAGATTTTCAAATTCAGGCTTTGCTCTGCGGCTCTTCTTCTCTGCTGCAGCCTCAAGAGCATCCATCTCCTCTGCAGTCGGAGCAGGGGTTTCAATCGGAATTGTATCGGAAACGACCTTTACATCCTCGTCACCCTCTACAACAGCCGGAGTTTCTTCGCTCTGTGCCATTTCAGCTTCTTCGAGTCTTACCTTTTCTTCGAGAGATCTTGCAATCTCATCAACTGTATCTGACATTGTTTCTTCATTGGAAGCTGCTTTAGGCGCAACCTCAACTTCAGGAACAACTTCATTCTTAAGCGCGTCAAACTTCTCGCGTTCAGTATCAAAAAGCTTTGTTATGCTGTCGATAAACTCAGCAGTTTCGGCTTTAGCCTGGGCAAGGCGAGCCTTTTCAGCCTCGACCTGGGCAGTAAGAGTGGTTATCTGAGCCTTTGCCTCATTTGTAGCAGTTTCAAGCATGTCGCGGCTCTTCTGCTCCGCCTCGGCAACCATTTCGTTTGCCATATTCTGCGCTGTAATGAGCGCCTTTCTCATAGCCTCGTCAACACCTCTGTAATCTTCAACGGTGTCAGCAAGAAGCTTTAATTTTTTCTTGAGCATTGCATTCTCTTTAAAGAGCGTTGCATAGTCTTCTGAAACAGATGCAAACGCACGATCTACATCGCCCATATCATACCCACCGAAAACAGCTTTTCCGAAGCTGATTTCGCGAACCTCGTTCGGAGTGTACATATTCCCCACCTCAAATTTATATTATCTGTATTATTAAAGTACGCAAAACATCTATGAGAAGAAAGCCTACAAGGACAGAAAGATCTATCGGCAGTCCTGCAAGACCGGGAATTTTATGCAAAACCGCCCGTATCGGTGCAAGTACAGGCTCTGTCGCCGTATGCAGGAAGTATGTGAAACTTCCCTGCGCCATCGGAAACCACGACATTATTGCGCGCACAATGAACAGAAGCTCGTAAATACGCAGAAGCGCAAGTACAACCCTCTGTAAAATGGCTATGATAATCATAGTATTATACCTTAAAAGTAAAGCCCGTTGTTCTCAAGCTCGTCGATAAGGTCTCCCTTCAAATCGACATTGTACGGTGTTATGATGTATGTGTTGTTTGCAACACGCTTAATCTGACCGTCGTTTGTATAAGCAACACCGCTGAGGAAGTCAAGAATTCTGCGAGCAGCATCCTTGTTTGTTGACTCAAGGTTCAATACAACCGTGCGCTTCTCCTTCAAGTGGTCTGCAATCTCGGTAGCATTCTCATAGCGCTCCGGCTTTACGAGAACAACCTGAAGCTGAGTTGTTGTATGGATGTTTACAACTCTGTCATCACGACGCAACGGAGAAGAAACCTCGCGGCTCTTTTTAGGCTCCTCTGCAGGAACGAAATCGTCAAATTCTTCGTCGTCTTCAACCTTTGCCCATTCCTTGAACATTTCCATGAATCCCATAGTATTTACCCTCCTGAAAATAAATATTACGCATAGTGGCGCGCACCGAAAATTCCCGTACCGACACGAACCATATTCGCGCCGCAGGAAATCGCAGTCTCATAATCGCCACTCATGCCCATAGACAAATATTCCATATTAATATTATCGTATTTTTTTGCTCCAATGTCAATAAATAATTCCTTCATTTTTACAAAAAAGCGTTTTTGTTCTTCTACATTATCACAAATCGGCGGTATTGTCATAAGACCGCGGACGGAAATGCCCGGAAGTTTCCCAATTTCCCTGCAGAGCTCGTGTGCCAGGTTCTCATCCGCACCGCTTTTTGACTCCTCGCCACCTATATTTATCTCGACAAGGATATCCTGGACGATACCGAGCTTTGTAGCGCACTTTGAAATCTCTTTTGCGAGTTTTAAGGAATTTACCGACTGTATGAGGTCAACCTTACCTACGATGTACTTGACCTTATTAGTCTGCAGCGTTCCGATAAAATGAAGAGGTGCGCCAACATACGCGCCTTCTTCATATTTTTCCATAAGCTCCTGCACGCGGTTTTCGCCGCACACATCAACGCCTGCCGCTATGGCTTCGCGGACACGGGATGAATCGTTCATCTTTGTTGCGGCAACGAGAACTATATCCTTTCCGCTTTTGCCGACCGTTTTCGCCGCCTCGGAAATTCTGGCGCGAACCGTGGCTATATTATTTGCTATTTCTCCCATCACAAACACCCTTTATTTGACTATTTTCTTATTTTCCAGATTCTTTGCGGAAATTACAATCTCATCATAGAGAAGAAGCGACTTTGTATCCGCACTGTCGTATTCCGATATATAGTAGCTGTCCTTTTCGAAGATAATGTCAACAGGCTTGAACTTTACCTGCGAATCTATAAGGCAATATACCCCGTTCTCCCCTTCTTCACTTACGCGAAGAGCCTCTCTCGGAACTTTGAGTCCTTTATAGGTTTTTACAACCGCTTCAGCCGCAATTTTGCGGACCTTTGTGAAATATGAAATGTGAGTGTCGCAACAGAAAACAACTACGACCTTGCCGTCCTGCGGTTCTGACTTGCGAACAATTTTAGCCTCAACTGACGGAAGTGCCTTATCCTTGAACTTGAGCTTCATTGTAGCGCCCTGCGAGAGTCTTTCGGAGCCTTTTTCAGAAAGCACAGACACTATATACCATTTATTTGTCGATATGAGCTTTCCTACCGCGTTCGAATCTCCTTCGGCAAAATTGCCCATTTTTTCTTCTATCTCTGTAGCCGTTCCGTCAAGCGCGAGCGGAACTGTAAGCGAGCTTTCATACCCGTCGGTATATTGCGAAAAATACCCTGCTGCAGGTGAATATATTCGCTTTTTTATATTGCTGTTTGTCGAAAGCTTCGATTTTTCATCCCGAAGCTCATCTATAACCGCAAGCAACTCTGCTTTATCTCTGTGTATGTACTCTCTTTCAAGAACGCGAAGCTTAAGCTCCTCAACTGCGGTTTTGGTTGTGTTCGAAACTCCCTCCTGACGAAGCGTCAGGATATTTGTTGCCGCTTCTGTTATTCTGTCGTTTGCGGCAGAGATATCATAGTTCTCACCGCTTCGCGAATAGAGCGAGGAAAGTCTTTCAATCTGCGCTGTGAGTTCTTCCGACTGACGCGCACGCTCTGCAGAAGCTTCGTCTGCATAGACAACTGCAACGGTATTTCCGCTACC
>JAZTWZ010000126.1:0-5341 GCA_045636165.1 Eubacteriales bacterium | reverse complement strand
TTCATCAAGATAGCGGAGAAACTCACGCGCCCCCGTCTTCAGCGGAACTTTTTCGAGATAGCTTTTCTCAACTATAAGGTTAATCTGCTCGGCAATCTCTTCCTGGCTTCCCGGGATGTCGTACTCCCTCTTCATAAACTCAACCGCTTCATACGAACTCATCGTCATAAAACGGCGGTCAACATCGTCTGCCGGAGTTTTACCATGACTCTTTATGAAATCGCTTCCAATCGTGCTCCATACCTGCATCGAATCTGTAAGCGTTCCGTCCATATCAAAAATTGCACCGCGAATCTGCATCATTCTGACCTCCAAAAGTTCTATCGGCTATTATTATACCAAAAACGGTTACAAATCAATGTTACAGTTCCGTTACAAAGCACAAGAACTCTGACAAATCGTCAAAAATGGCTCTATTTCGCCGTTTCTAAAATTATCCAATTGTAAACAATTACAAAAAGGGTTGACAAAAATGCCAAATCACGGTATAATGTAATCACTCTGTAACCGGTTTGTAACCGGCGTCTTGCAGAAATATTGAAAAGAAATGCAGGTGAATACATTGTCCAAGGAGACACATTCTTCTGAAAGCTCAACTACCGCAAGCGTTGCGGCATCAGGCTTTACCACTACTCACAACAGAATATATAATGTGCTCTGCGGCGTCTTCGCTCTGATTTGCGAGATTTTCTCTTTTGTATTCTCAAAGGTTATCCACTCTGCAGTCATTTTCGGAACAGTTTTCCATTCGCGCGTTATTGTGCCGACTACGGTTTTCCTTTTCGCGCTTGCGAGTTTTCTTTCTGAGCTCTTTATAAAGGTGCGCGACTATCTCCGCATAAAGTCTCACACCGCTACCGTAGCTATTGCTCAGTTCCGAGCAAACCGCTTTGCTCTTGCGATTTCGCTTCTTGCGGTTACGCTTACGCTCATTGCCTCTACCTTCTATAGTGTTGGTATCAAAATCACAGCAAACGGCGAGGAGCTTGGCTATATGTACAGCCGCGACGAGTATAACGAGGCACTTCGCTTTGTTGAGGACCGTGCGACAGAAATTCTCGGCCGTCCTTACAGCGTTACTCTCCCCGTCAAGTTCGAGCTTGGTATCGTTCCGCGTGAAAAGGTTGTTTCAAAGGACGCTATCCGTTCCTTCTTCTTCTCACAAATTGATGAGATTTCAGCTCTCTATGCAATCACCGTTGACGGCGAGGTTGTCGGTGCAAGCCGAAGCCGTGAGGTTCTTCAGAATATGCTCGATGAGCTTCTTTACACAAACGACCCGAATGTCAGAGCGCATTTTGCTCAGGATGTTCAGATTTCGCAGAGATATGTTGACTCCTCAAAGCTCATTTCCTACAATGAGATCCGCGAGAAGCTTACCTCTACCATCCACACTTCAAAGCAGTATAAGATAAAATCAGGCGATACAATCGACAAGATTGCAAAAGCAAACGGTATGACAAAGGATGAGCTTTTGGAACTCAACCCGACGCTCTCTTCAAGAAACCTCCGCGCAGGTAAGAGCGTTACGGTTGCAAAGGAAGTTCCCTTCCTCTCCGTTGAAGCTATCCGCCGTGTTGAATATGCGGAAACTATTCCGTTTGAAACAAAGCAGGTCGAAGATTCTTCCATTTACAAGGGTACTACAAAGGTTGTTACTCAGGGTCGCGTCGGCACGAGAACTGTTGTCGCCGATGTCACCTATGTTGATAACAAGGAAGTTTCCCGTGATATTCTCTCAAGCACAGTCACAAAACAGCCTGTTACAAAGGTTGTTCATGTCGGAACAAAGGCGCGTCCGAAAACAGTTGCTACGGGCAAGCTCTCAAGACCGATAAGCGGAGGTATTATCTCCTCTAACTACGGTATGCGTCGCGGAAGCATGCATAAGGGCGTTGACTTTGCCGCAAAGATGGGAACCCGAATTTCCGCAGCAGACGGCGGTACGGTCACATGGGCAGGCTGGAAGCGCGGCGGATGGGGATATCTCGTCGTTATAAACCACGGCAATGGTATCGAAACCTATTACGCTCATAACTCGCGCGTCACTGTAAAGGTCGGCCAGAAGGTCGCAAAGGGCGAACAGATTGCGAAAATGGGTAGCACCGGTAACAGCTCAGGTCCGCATGTTCACTTTGAGGTTCATGTAAACGGCAGATATGTAAACCCGTGGAAGTATATTAAGTAAACTTAAAGGCAGAAACGAAAATTCGTTTCTGCCTTTTTTTATAAGCTCTCAATACTCTCAAAACGGTAGCCCATATCCTTCCACTTTGTGAGGAGTTCATCTAAAATCTCGGCGTTTGTTTTTGATGTGCTATGGAGAAGAACGATTGCTCCCGGATGAATTCGCTCGGTGAGTGTCTTCATTGCAGACTCGTATGACGGCTGCTTGTTCTCATACCAATCGACATACGCAAGACTCCAGAAAACCGTTTTATATCCGAGCTTCTGCGCCATCTCAAGATTCTTCTCTGAGAACTTCCCCTGCGGAGGACGGTAAAACTTTTTCATTTCTTCACCGCAGACGCCCTTGTATTTCTCCTCGAGTGCAGAAAGCTCCTTTGAAAACTTTTCTTCGCTTTCTATCGCCGACATATCAGGATGCGTAAGCGTATGATTTCCTACAATATGCCCCTCCGCCGTCATCCTCTTTACAAGCCCAGGTTCTTTATCAATATAATTTCCGACGAGAAAAAACGCCGCAGGAACCTCGTGTTTTTTCAATGTATCAAGAATCTTTTCCGTACATCCGTTTTCATATCCTGCATCAAATGTCAGATAGATTACCTTTTCCTCTTCATTGCCAACGAAGTTCGAATTGTATTTTCCGAGGAACTCTTTCGTCGCGTTTCCCACCGGGGTTTTCCCGTTTTCTCGAAACGAAAGCCCCCAGTTATCGTATGTACCGCCCGATACGGGAGATGTCACGCTCTCCGGAAAATACGGCAGCGCGCAGAAAACAAGAAGCGCGACAAGGAAAATTGCAACCGTCGCCTTATGAATTCTTATTACCATATACATCACACCTTTCTTTTAAAAATGATATGATTTAAAATTCGTTAATATGTTGCATATCCTGCCGTATTTTGGTAAAATATATTCAGCACTTTGAAAGGCGGCGTTATTATGGAATGGATACAGGTAGCCATTGACACAACACATGAGGGCGTTGAAACTCTTACCTCCGCCCTTGAAGATATCGGAATCCGCGGTTTTGAGATAGAGGACTCTGCCGATTTTGACGAGTTTATGCATTCAGAATTCCCCTACCGCGATTATGTTGACGAGGACCTCATAAAAGAAAAATCAGCCGAAGATGTCCGTGTCAAAATCTATGTAAGTGAAAACGAAGCAGGACACGAACAGCTTGTTTCTGTCCGTGAACTTCTCTCTTCTCTCAAGGGTGATGCATCTCTCGGAAGCCTTGAACTTTCGTTTGTTACAATGAACGAAGAAGAATGGTCTGAAAACTGGAAGCAGTTTTTCCACCCCTTGAAAATCGGAGAGCGCGTTCTTATCCGCCCTGAGTGGGAGGAATGCGATAACGAAGATAACCGCGTTGTCTTTACTATAAACCCCGGTATGAGCTTCGGAACGGGCTCTCACGCAACAACTCAGCTCTGCCTTGAAGCGATTGAGGAATGCACAAAAGACGGCGATACCATCCTCGACCTCGGTTGCGGAAGCGGTATTCTTTCGATTGTCGCGTGTCTCCTCGGCGCAAAATCGGCAACTGCTATGGATATCGACAAAAATGCCGTTGATATTGCGCTCCGAAATGCAGAGTTAAATGGCGTTACGACCGAAAAATACGAGGCTGTTGCAGGAAACATCCTCGAAGACGAAGCTCTCAGAGAAAAGTTTGCAGCTTGTAAATACGACATCGTTGCTGCAAATATCGTTGCCGATGTCATTATCGGAATTTCTCCGTTTGCCGCAGATTTCGTTAAGGAAGACGGTATTTTCATCGCTTCAGGAATAATCACAGACCGACTTTCTGAAGTTCTCGGATATATCGAAAAAAGTTTCGAAATCATCAAGATTTGTGATAAAAACGACTGGGCATCCATTATTGCAAAACCACTCAAAAAATAATTTACTCCTTTTTGGGAAAACTTAATAAAGTAATGCTGGACAAACGATGCTTTTTTTGGTAAAATATAGAGTATGATGTTGTAATTTAGGGAGTGAATAACCTTGAAGGATAATAAGATAAAAAAGGAAGTAACAGAAACTACAAAGAAAGACTATGTGACTAACAAGCTTCTCCTTGTTTTCACACTCGCTTTTGCAGTTCTTCTTTTCTTTACAAATATCAGCAGAATGATGAGAAGCACCACCAGCTTCCTCACAGCCTGGAATATCACGAAGATTGCTTCCGGCGTCTTTCTCGCGCTTTTCGTCGTGGGAATTATTATGCTTATAGTTGAGCGCTCAAAAGGAATTGATACGAAGTACCGTCTCCTTTCAGGAAAGAATATCTCAATAGCTTCGGCGATTATCGCAATTCTCTCTCTTGCCCTCGCTATTGTGTTCTCAACCACAACTCTCACGCTCATCTATGTTTTCGTTCCGGCTCTTGTAGTTCTCTACATCATCTACTACTCTTATCAGCGTGAATTCTTTATGGTAGCCCTCTCCTCTATTCTTAGCGGCGTTGGCATCTGGCTTGTAAGATCAGAAATCGTAAACTCTGCAGATACACTCGTTCTTGTTGCTGTTGCAGCTCTCATCGTTATCCTTGCTGCTTTCACTGTTGCAGTTCAGGTCGGCAAAGGAAGCTTTAAGCTCTTCGGACGCGAAGTTTCAGTATTCAAGAGTGGCGCAAGATATACTCTCATTTACCTTACTTATGTTCTCTCGCTCCTTCTTCTTGCAGCTGCTTTCCTCGCTCCGGACCTTGCGATTTACTTTATCTTCGGCCTTATCGCATACATTGTTATCACAGGTATATACTACACAGTAAAGCTTATATAAAAAGTTTTTCAAAAAACTCTTGACTGAAATTGCAATTTATCTTATAATATACAAAGTGAGCCGGTATTCGGTTTGCAAGAACTGAATACCGACTTTTATTTTCGACTTGGAGAAGTACTCAAGCTGGTCGAAGAGGCGCCCCTGCTAAGGGCGTAGGTCGCGAAAGCGGTGCGAGAGTTCGAATCTCTCCTTCTCCGCCAAAGAAAAAAGACACACATTGGTGTGTCTTTTTTCTTTTGTGAAATATGAAAAGGAGAGATTCGAACTCCGAGGGGGCAACGAGCGCCCGGAAAACGATTGATAATCGTTTTTAGCGAAGTTGGTGCGAGACGGGTACTGCGAGCAGTGCGGAGCGGTCGTC
>JAZTWZ010000125.1:0-11082 GCA_045636165.1 Eubacteriales bacterium | reverse complement strand
GCAAAGGTAAACGGAATTGAGCTTGAGAGCGATTCTTCCCTCTTTACCTGGTATGCCCCCGAAGAGCTTGGATACTTCTCTGCTCCCGGTCTCTTTACCGTTTCAGAAAACCCGATTCCCGGTACAATAACCGTAAGCTACGGTAATACCTTTAAAGAAATTGCTGTTGAGGCTGAAGCCCCCGCAGAACCGCCTGCCCCCGAAATTCCCCCTCTTCCGATTACGGAATTTGAGGGTGACGAGGTTTCATTTGTTCCCGTCGGAATAAGCACGAAGGTAAAACCCAACTGGAAATACGAAACCGAGATTGTATATGACGGTCTCCGTTCGCTCAAGGTTTACTATAACTTCTTAAATACCAAAGGGTCAGTCGGCTCATACTATATGATTTCTCCCGAATCAAAACACAACTCGGCATTCAAGCTTTCAAAGCTTCCGAAGAAACTCGGAATGTTCGTTTACGGTGACGGAAGCGGTGTTGAGCTTCGCTCAATTTTAGAAGATCCCGAAGGAAAGCAGTATCATCTCTCCTACGGTAAAATTGAGCATACGGGATGGAAATATATGGATGTAGCTCTTCCAGAGGGAATCTCATCCGAGTTTTATATTAAGGTTCCAGTTCATCTTGTTTCAAACCCCGAAAAGCTCACTCATGGATGCCTCTACTTTGACAAGATGCGTGCGGTTTACGAAGATTCTGATGACGACCTTACCGCTCCCTATATCTCAAAGGCATGGCCGAGTGACGGAATGCTGACATACGGAAGAACTCCGTCCATCGGCATCATTCTTGCAGACGATAATTCGAAAATCGACCCTGCATCGGTTGAACTTGTCGTCAACGGCTGGGACTGCCCCGACCGCACATTTGACGAAGCAACAGGTAAAATTTCATACACAATTAAGCTTCCGCTCAAAGATGGTTTCCATACAGTTTATGTCCGCGCCCGTGATACGGCAGGAAATCTTCTCGCTAAAGAATGGAAATTTGAGGTAAGATAATGACCACAAAAAGAATTCTCTCCTTAAAGGAGAAAATGACCGAGCTTTCGCTTGATGCAACTCTCATAACCTCATTTGAGAACTATCGCTACTTTTCAGGCTTCTCGGGAAGCAACTGTGTTCTTATAATAACGCAGGATAAGCTTTTCGCGCTTACTGACGGCAGGTATGATGTCCAGATTCGCTCGCAGACAAAGGGCTTTGACATTACTGTCATTACAAACCCGATGAACACTCATATCTCAGACATTCTCTCGTCTCTCACTCTAACGCGAGTAGGCTTTGAGGCGCAGAATATGACAGCTTACTCCTTTGAGAAAATAAAGGATGCTGTGGGCGATAAGATTTCTTTTGTGCCGTGTGATGTCTCTCTTGAGGAAATTCGCGCTATCAAGGACGCATCCGAAATTGAGTGCATCCGCCGTGCGGCAAGAATTGCTGACGACGCTTTTGAAGCTATGCTTCAAAAATTCAGAAAAGGTACGACAGAGCGTCAGTGCGCGGCTCTTCTCGAATATGAGATGGCAATGCGCGGAAGTGAAAAGGCAGCATTCTCAACAATCGCCGCAAGCGGCAAGCGCGGAGCAATGCCTCACGCGAGCGCCGAAGAAATCAGGGTTCCCGACAACTGCCTTATGACCTTCGATTTCGGTGCAGTATCGGGCGGTTACTGCTCTGACATAACGCGAACGATTCATATAGGGCACCCGTCTCCTGAACTTTGCAGAATATGGGATATTGTTTTCGAGGTTCAGCAAAAATGTCTCTCAGAAGTCCGCGCAGGCGTTTCCTGCTGTGAACTTGATGAGCTTGCAAGAGAGCTTTTTGCAAAGCAGGATATGGAAAAATATTTTACCCACTCGCTCGGTCATGGCGTCGGGCTTGCAATTCACGAAGCTCCCACGCTCTCCAGGCGCTCGGAAACTGTTCTTTCCGAGAATATGATTGTTACAATCGAGCCCGGTCTTTATGTTGAAGGGCTTGGCGGTGTAAGAATTGAAGACTCGGTAGTCGTTACCCGTGACGGCTGTGAGATTCTCACTCACGCGCCATATAAAATAAACATTAATCTTTAGAGGTTCTTATGAAAAAGAAAGTGCTTGTAGGCATGAGCGGAGGGGTTGACTCCTCCGTCGCCGCCGCTCTCTTAAAAAAAGAATACGATGTTATAGGAGTAACGCTCCTTCTTCACGGAAACGATGACACAGATGCAAAAAAAGTCTGTGAAAGTCTCGGCATTCCGCATATTTCAAAGAACGCGGAGGCTGACTTCAAACGTTTTGTCATCGACAATTTCACAAGCGAATACCTCTCTGCACGAACTCCGAACCCCTGCATACTCTGTAACGAGCATATAAAGTTCGGAACGATGCTCTCTCTTGCAGATGAGCTCGGTGCAGATATGATTGCAACGGGTCACTACTCGCGCCTTGTGGAATATGAGGGAGAGTTTTTCCCTACCCGTGCAGCATTCGGAGAAAAGGACCAGACTTATGCCCTCTACCGTCTCTCCCAGAAGAAGCTCTCGCGCTCGCTTTTTCCGCTCGGCGACCTTTCAAAGGACGAGGTCCGTGCCATTGCGCGCGAAATCGGTCTCTTGGTTGCGGATAAGGGCGACAGTCAGGATATATGCTTTATTCCCGACGGCGACTACGCTTCATATATCGAAAAGCGTTTCGGAAAGGCAAAGCCCGGTCGTTTCCGAGGTCCTCGCGGTGAAGACCTCGGCGAGCATCGCGGACTCATAAGATATACCATCGGTCAGCGCCGCGGTCTTAATATTCCGTATTCCGAGCGAATCTTCGTATCAAAGCTTGATATTGAGAAGAATGAAGTTGTTCTCGGCCTTGAAGGCTCGCAAAGCAGAGAGCGCGTCACGGCGCGCGGAGTTTCGTGGATAAGCGAAAAGCCTCAAAAAGCTTCGTTTTCCTGTATGGGCAAGATTCGCTATAATTCTCCTCCCTGCAAGTGCGAGGTAACCGTGCGCGGTGACTTCATCGAGGCTACATTTGAAAAGCCTCAGAGAGGTGTCTCACCCGGACAGTCGCTTGTACTTTACGACAATGACCGCCTCATAGGTGGAGGCTTTATAGAATAAACATTTAAGCCGAAGGTAGTCAAACACCTTAAGGTTTAAAAACATAAATTTCGCGATCTGCTGCAGCAAATCCAGCAAATATACGCCAGTATCATTCGCCGAATTTTCTTTGCATCTCATCAAAATTTATTATTTTTAAACTCTTCGACCTTAAACGCCAGAAAAATTTTATATAATTTATATGCGGAGGACGAAGATAGGCTCGCGCCTTTTTAGGGCGACAAATTTAAAGGATAACCATTTAACAAGTTTAAGGCTTGAGGGGTTTAACTCCCTTCAGCTTAAGGGGGATAAAATATGTTTAAAAATATGAGAGCAGACCTTCGCGCTGCTCGCGAGCGCGACCCTGCGGCACGCAGCAATCTTGAAGTTTTTCTCCTCTATTCAGGATTCCACGCTATCTGCCGTCATCGCGTTGCACACTTTTATTACAGACACAAGCTTTTCTTTCTCGCCCGTCTTGTTTCACAGTTCAATAAGTTTCTCACCGGCGTAGAAATTCACCCTGCCGCAAAAATCGGCCCCGGCTTCTTTATCGACCACGGTACGGGAATCGTCATCGGCGAAACTACTGAAATCGGTTCAAACTGCACGATTTATCAGGGGGCGACACTTGGCGGTACGGGTAAGGATGTCGGCAAGCGCCACCCCACACTCGGAAACAATGTTATGGTTGGTGCAGGTGCAAAGGTCCTCGGTCCGTTCACAGTCGGAGACAATTCAAAAATTGCGGCAAACGCCGTCGTTCTTGACACGATCCCCCCGGATTCAACCGCAGTCGGCGTTCCTGCGCGAGTAGCGCGTCAGGGCGGCGTAAAACCGAAGAATGCGGATCTTGACCAGATACACATCCCCGACCCGATTGCACAGGAATTCTGCGCTCTCCGCGTCGAAATTTCCCGTTTAAAAAAGGAGCTTGAAGAGTTAAAGAATGATTAGGCAATATACCGAAGATCCGCAGCGGAGTGACGCGGTAAGACGAGAATATCTCGACGGAATTCTGTCCCTTGTAAAGAACGGATTTGGCGACTTACCCTATAAAGAAAATGCATCCGAACTTGAGACTTCGCTCGGTGCGCCTCTTGACCGTGAGGTCTCTTCCCCGTGCCCTATGTCACAGGAATATGTCGGTCGCGACGAGCTTTGCGAAATTTACAGACTCCGTTTTTCTCCGCTTCCGAAATGTCCGTTTTTTGCCCTTCTTTTTATTCCGCATAATATTACTCCACCTGCAAAACTTACGGTTGCGGCACACGGGCTTCTCGGAACACCAGAGCTTATGTACGGGATGCACGGCAAAAACGGCTACAGCGACTTAATCTCGCGTCTGCTGAGGAAAGGGTCGTGTGTTCTCGCGCCACAGTTTCTCCTGTGGAACTGCGGTAGGAGTCCTGCAAAGCCCTGCTACGAAACGAAATATGACAGAGTGGCCCTTGACCGCTCGCTCAAAGAACTCGGCGGAAGTATGACGGCGCTTGAAGTTTTCTTCCTTCTCCGCGCTCTTTCTGCGATGTCCTTGCTTCGCTTTCTCAATCACGACGACATCTCCGTCTGCGGAATGTCGTACGGAGCGTTTCTTACGCTTCGCGCAATGGCGATTGATAAAAATATCAAATCGGGATATTTTATGTCCTGCTTCAACGGAAGCCTTGATACCCGTTGGCCTGAATGGGCTTTCCGCTCGCCATACAAAACCCTTTCCGATTCGGAGCTTGTTTCGCTTATCGCACCACGGCGCGTTCTTGTTGAAGTCGGAGAGCACGATGACATCTTCCCCGTCTCAGGTGCAACAGAAGAAGCCGAAAAAGCAAGACTTCACTATTCGCCGGAAAATCGCGAAAACTTTCGTTTTTCCGTATGGAACGGCGGACATATAGTGAACCCTGCAGACGACGGAATAAACTTTCTTTTAAACCTTTAAAATTTTGCGGCATTTATTGACTTTTTCCCCAAAAGTGCTATAATATTTACCATATTTCATTTTTTCGGAGGTTCTTTTATGACAGAGTATATGCAGCGCGTTCTTGACTCCGTCAAAGAGCGCAACAAGGGTGAAACCTTGTTTATCCAGACGGTCGAAGAAGTTTTCGCAAGCATCGAGCCTATCGTTGCTATGCATCCTGAATACGAGAAGGCCGGTCTTCTCGAAAGACTTACTGAGCCTGACCGTCAGATTTCTTTCCGCGTTACTTGGGAAGACGACCAAGGTAATATCCACACAAACCGCGGTTTCCGCGTTCAGTTCAACGGTGCTATCGGTCCGTACAAGGGTGGTCTCCGTTTCCATCCGTCCGTTACTATCGACACTATGAAGTTCCTCGCTTTCGAGCAGACCTTCAAGAACAGCCTTACAGGTCTTCCGATAGGCGGCGCAAAGGGCGGTTCTGACTTCGATCCGCGCGGTAAGTCCGACAGCGAAATTATGCGCTTCTGCCAGAGCTTTATGACAGAGCTCTACCGCCACATCGGTCCGGATGTTGATGTTCCGGCAGGTGATATCGGTGTTGGTGCTCGCGAGGTAGGTTACCTATTCGGTCAGTACAAGAGAATCAAGGCTTGCTGGGAGAACGGTGTTCTCACAGGTAAAGGTCTTGCTTTCGGTGGCTCATACTTCCGCCCCGAAGCTACAGGTTACGGCGCTACATACTATCTTGAAGAAGTTCACAAGCACTTTGGTGACAGCCTCGAGGGCAAGACAGTTGCAGTTTCAGGCTTCGGTAATGTTGCATGGGGCGTCTGCGAGAAGGTTGCAGAGCTTGGCGGTAAGGTTGTTACTATTTCCGGCCCTGACGGCTACTGCTACGATCCCGACGGCGTTGTCACAAAAGAAAAAATCGCATATCTCCTCGAGATGCGCTCATCCGGTCGCGACCGCGCCGAGGACTACGCTGACAAGTTCGGCTGCAAGTTCGTTCCGGGCAAGAAGGTATGGGGCGAGAAGGTTGATATTGCTATGCCTTGTGCTTACCAGAACGAAATCGGTATGGAAGAAGCAAAGCAGATTGTAGAAAACGGTGTTCAGTACTACATCGAGGTTGCTAATATGCCGACTACAAATGAAGCTATTGCATACCTCAAGGAGAACATCAAGATTGTTGCTCCGTCAAAGGCTGTTAACGCAGGCGGTGTTGCTACAAGTGCTCTTGAAATGGCTCAGAACTCAATGAGATATAACTGGGAGCCGTCAGAAGTTGATGCAAAGCTCCGCTCAATCATGAAAAACATCCACGACAACTCCGCAGCAGCTGCAGAGGAAGTCGGGCTCGGATATGACCTTATGGCAGGTGCTAACATCGCAGGCTTTAAGAAAGTCGCAGAAGCAATGCTCGCAGAAGGCATATTCTAAGAAGTATAACAGAACCCACCCATTGTTGCATGACAACAATGGGTGGGTTTTTTATTCTATATAGCAATATTTATCACTTTCTTATTTTTCTTTTCCGAGTATTCTTTGAATTCTGCCGCTCCACCAATAGTATGCTTTACATAAGTAACAACATAATCAGATTGCTCTATCATCCACTTATTGCGATAGTTAATAGCAAATTTTCTTGGAACCTTCTCGATTCCTTCAGGAAAAATCGTATCAATCTCCTTTTCCTCACTATTCACGTTTTTTTCATTCGGCAAATACGCCAGTACAATTTCAAGTTTTATTGGATAAATTTCTTTTAATTCAAGCAACTGTCTCCTAACCATCTTATCAAAATCGCCTTGATTCCCAACCAAAAAATTTGCAACTCCCATTTTCTCAATCAAATCGACAAGAATTTCATTTAATTTCAACGCAACCTCTCTCGGCGTATTTCTATGTCCAAAAAATGTGCATGTCATCTCGGTTTCCTCCTTTTGTGGGATATATCGTATATTATAGCACACTTTTGCGTAATTTGCGATATATCCCACACGATTTATCGCAAATTTGGTTAAAATTTTATTAGCGATATATCCAAGAGGTGATTCGATTGAACATAAAAGAAGCGGTGGAGAAAAGAATCATAGAGCTTTGCAACGAGCGCAATATTGCGATAAATACTCTTGCAAATATTTCAGGTATTTCTCCATCTACCGTTTACAGCATACTCGGCGAAAAGAGCAAAAACCCCGGCGTTGTATCAATTAAAAAGATTTGTGACGGACTTGATATCAGTATAAGAGATTTTTTTGACACTCCTCTTTTTGACGAACTTGAGCAGGAAATTAAATAAACGTCCCTTTAATATTCAAAACAAAAAAGGCAGGACACTTTCGTGTCTTGCCTTTTTTGGTCGGAGTGACAGGGCTCATATTGCTTCGCAATCTGCCAGACTCGACGACCGCTCCGCAATGCTCGCAGTACCCGTCTTCGCCCCTCGCGTCTGAAAACAGTCCACCGGACTGTTTTCTTATCAACGCGACCTTCTCAAGGTTCGAGCCCTTTCATATCTAATACAAAAAAGGCAGGACACTTTCGTGTCTTGCCTTTTTTGGTCGGAGTGACAGGGCTCGAACCTGCGGCCTGATGGTCCCAAACCACCCGCGCTACCAGCTGCGCCACACCCCGGTATTATCTTTTAAAACGCTCTACTATTATAATATATCACGGTCTGTTTTGTCAACTCAAAATCGGGAGTAGCTATCGCTACTCCCGATAAATTTTATCTTTCCAAAAATTCGTTTGCCGCAAAAGCATCAACTGCGCCGTTTGCAACAAGGCGCGCAAGAAGAGTCTGACTGCTTCCCTTTACCCTTGCAGACATTGCAAGATATGAAATATGCATAACATGGTCGCGGCGGAACTGCCCACTCTGAAGCTCTCTCATAACAGACGAATCAATAACTCCAAGCGAAACCGCATCCGTAAGCGCCGTTTCATACTTGAAATCGCCTGCCGCTTCGCTGTATCCGAGCGCACGGAGAACGAAGGTCATATACTGACCTGCCGTCGTAAGCGCGCTGCCGTCGTAGCGGGTATTGCTTACGCCCTTTGTATATCCCATTCGATAGGCATATCCCACATAACGCTTTGCCCACGCATCAACATCCGTAAACGGGTGATAATGCTCAGCCGCGAGCGCACTCTCCTCTTCACCGAGAAGACGAATAAGCATTGTTATGCTCTCGGCTCTGGTATTTCCTCGATAAAGTTCCATACCGTCTGCCGCACCTCTTACAAGTCCGAGCTTCTTAAGAGCATACGCCTCATCCATATACTTTATCTCATAACCCTTCTGAGCATATATTCCATCAATGAGAACAGACGCCGTCTTCGAGGTTATCTCAACCGTCGCGCCACCCTCAGGGAACATAAACGCAGTAAAGCGACCTATCGCATTCCCTGCGGAAAGCTCAACTCCACGGGTAAGATTTATAAGGCTTCCCGATGAGCATTTCGCGCTTCCGTCTCTGAGCATAATTACAGTACCGCTCTTTGCAGAGATTACATCGCCCGACATAAGCGTTTTCGGAGCTGCAGAACTTGTCGCATAGAGATACTTCCCCTTCTCCTGCAGATTCTTGATAACCTCATCTGCAACAGCAGATACAAAAACATCGTCGTTATACGGAATCTTCACCGCATTCTGCGCTTTTGTTATATATTTACTTTTAAACGAAGATACCGCTGACGCAACCTTTGTTTTTACATCTGAAATGACATTATCAAAGAATGTGACATCAACAAAAGATTTTGAAACAAGCGGATCTGCAGAGGTCCCTCCTGACGCTATTGCCGCAAAAACTAGTGATGCAACAAGCGCAACAAGAAGAACTATTGATTTTACTCTCCTCACCATACTGTTTCTCCTGATTTCATTTTGATATTTCGTAGCAAAGCAACTTTAAGCTGTCTGCAAAATGAACATTTTCAACTGCGACATTGAGTTCCTCAAGAGACAAGTCGATATTCGTAAAGTTCCATATCCCGGAAACGCCGAGTTCCGATACCTTCTTCGCCATTTCCTTTACATGTGCTTTCGGAAGGGTCAGAACCGCAACATCAAACGGGTTCTCCTTGAAAAACTCCTCAAGATACGAAACCGAAAGAACCTCGATGTCCCCGATTTTTTCTCCTATAATCTTTTTATCAGCGTCAAATGCCGCAACCAGCTGAAAACCGCTGCTTTTAAAATTGAAGTTATGCATAAGTGCTCGCCCTAAATTTCCTACGCCGATTATCGCCGCGGTATGGCTTTTATCAATGCCGATTATCGCGGCAATCTCCGAAAGAAGGCTCGAAACATTATAACCGTAACCCTGCTGACCAAAGCCGCCAAAGCAACTGAAATCCTGTCTTACCTGAGAAGCCGTAAAGCCGAGAGCCTCCGCAAGCGCGCTCGACGAAACTTTATCCATGCCGTTCTTCTCAAGCTCTCTCAAGCATCTGTGGTATTTCGGAAGTCTTCGTATTACGGAAGTTGAAATATGCCTTTCCTGCATTCCGGAATTCTCCTTAAAGTTTAGAAATTACATAGTCTGCAAACTCTTCGCAGGTTGCACCGTCGCTGCGACCTGTGATGTGGAGCTTCTTCTCCTCATACATACATATATCAAGAGCGCTTGCAAGCTTTATTGAAAGCTCAACCTCGCCGATATGCTCAAGAAGCATAACTGCTGCACGGAGCATACTGCACGGGTCAGCATACTTATCTCTGCCCTCTGCAACCATTCTCGGAGCAGAGCCGTGAATAGCTTCAAACATAGCATAACGCTTTCCGACATTTGCGCTTCCTGCAGTACCTACACCGCCCTGGAACTCTGCAGCTTCGTCGGTAAGAATATCGCCGTAAAGGTTCGGAAGTACCATTACCTGGAAGTCGCGACGACGCTTTGTGTCAACGAGCTTTGCTGTCATAATGTCTATGTACCAGTCATCAAAAGCGATATCGGGATACTTTGCAGCAACGCGCTTGCAAGCATCGAGGAACTTACCGTCAGTTGTCTTTATAACATTAGCCTTTGTAACTGCTGTAACGCGACTCTTTCCCATTCTCTTTGCATAAGAGAAAGCAAGCTCTGCGATTCGATCACATCCCTGGGTTGTTGCAACCGTAAAGTCGATAGCAAGGTCATCCGTAACATTTACACCCATGCTTCCTACAGCATATCCGCCCTCCGTGTTCTCGCGGAAGAACATCCAGTCAATTCCCTCGCTCGGCACTTTAACCGGACGCATATTTGCAAAGAGGTCAAGCTCTTTTCTCATAGCAACGTTTGCAGACTCGATATTCGGCCACGGATCGCCTGCGCGCGGAGTAGTTGTCGGACCCTTGAGGATAACATGACAAGCCTTGAGTTCTTCAAGAACATCATCAGGAATTGCCTTGTTGGCCTTTACGCGATTTTCAATTGTAAGACCATCGATAACGCGGAACTCAATCTTTCCTGCATCGACCCTGTCCTTGAGAAGACTCTCGAGAACGCGGTGAGCCTGAGCTGTGATTGCAGGGCCGATACCGTCGCCTCCGCAAACACCTATAATAATCTTCGGAAGGGTTTTATAGTCGATAAACTCGTTTTCCTTCTTCATCGCCTCAACTCTTTTAAGCTGAAGCTCAATAATCTTTTCAAACTGCTTCATTGTGTTTTCCATTTTTAAATCTCTCCTTCTGAATAATTTTAATATATAGTTACATCTTTGTCAACTTGATTACATTTTATAAAGCAAGGAAATTTGTAACATTATTACATTTTGTTATCACTCTTCGAGGTGAGTTTACACCTTGCAGAAGAGGTCGGTTTTCGCAAAACTTTTTGTCACATTTCAGATGCATTTTTTCGCTTCCATTCTTTTCCAAAAAGCCCCGAAACCTATATAACACGCGGTTACTATCGCTTTTGCTTTTTGTTACGAAAGAATAAACTTTTACCTCTGTCAGTTTACGTAAATTTTTGAGATAATTTGTTCTACAAATAGTTATCCACATTTTCCACAAGTTTTTCCACAGCTCTCAATCGCTTTATTCCCAAACCTTTCAAGCTGTTTTTACATTTTTAACCAACCT
>JAZTWZ010000124.1:0-1877 GCA_045636165.1 Eubacteriales bacterium | reverse complement strand
AGCTTTGCGGAAGCATCTAACCATTTTAGTGCTTCTTCTTTCTTTCCCTCGTCAAGCAATACCTTGCCAAGCAGATACATACTTTGCGGATTATTCTTATTAGTTGAAGAGAGAAGATACTCCTTTGCTTTGTCGGGATTCTTGGATAGCAACTCTTTTTCGAGAATATATTCCGCTGCCGAGTTGCCCATATCCGCTGCTTTGTAAAGGTAATGCTTTGCAGAGGTTTTGTATTCCGGCTTGATGACTTTGTCACGATAGCATTTGTATAACAGAAACGCGGCGTGATGATTGCCAAGCTCTACCGCTTCTTTCAAATAGTATTCCGCTTCATCGGGATCGTTATCTTTAATACGATTCTTTCCAACCAGATAGTACTTATAGGCAACGTCATCTTCCTGCTCGTCGTTGTTAATGATCTCGGTATCGTTTGGTAACGTGAAGCCGGAGGCCGCTTTCACCACAGCGTTTCGGATGGGCTTGAAAACTTCGTTCTCCCATAGCGGAATCTTTTCGGGAACTCTGTCCGTGTAGGTTGAGTGAACCTCGCACAGAGATTTGTACCAGAGCGCATAAAGCTCGGATACGTTTTTGTCTTGGGCAATCAGTTTCACGATATCGTTGACAAGCTCTTTGCTTTTCTTGTCCAGATAACCGTATTGCTTTTTGCCTTTGTGCTGTTCCAAGCGCTTTGCGAGCAGAGTGAACTTCATTTCAAGCTCGGGACAATTCAAATCTCCACGCTTGATCTTTTCGGCGATCTCTTCCATTCTCTCGCGGTATTCCTTGCGTAACTCGTCGCGGTATTTTGTTTGCTCCTTGTAGATGCACATAAGATCCTGACGGAAGATATCCTCGGCAAGAACTTTTTTGATGTTTCTTATCCCATCCTTAGACAGATGCGGCTCGTTAGGATTGTCCGACCATACCAGAACGTGTACGTGTGGGTGGTCTTCTTTGTCGTGGTATGCGCCGTACCAACGAAGATTTTCGGGAGAGATGTGCATCTCTTTTGCAATATCGTTTCGCCTCGAGCGAAGAAGATTCATCCACGATAACGCATTGTTGTATCCCAACCTTTCGCTGTCTTCACGCTTCAGTGAGATGATGAATCCCCATACGTTACCGTTGTGGTTATCTATCTCGTCTGTGATCCTTGACATCACGATCGGGACACCCTCGTCAGAGAAGAGACCGCATGAGCCTCTTCTCTCACCGACGTAGCTCGCCATACCGCTTCGCAGAACCTCAACACCTTCGCGGGTAGCAATATACGTAGCGTAACCACCGCGCGTGTTTCCGCTTGGTGTTTTGGATTTGGGTGAGTAGTACGGCGCTTTCAAAATTAATCTTGCCATTACTTTTCACCGTTCAGAATATCTTTTGCCGTTAACGTTCCGTTGGTTTCCTTCACCTCACGTAGAGATTGAATGCGGAAGTCTTCTAAGGTAGCTTCGTCATATTCGTAGGTGTTGCCAACGATATGCGCAAGGAAGTTTTGATCGACAGCCAACTTAAAGAGCAACCTTGCAAGCCTTTCCTCACTGTCCCGTACCTTTGCACCTATAACTGATTCCAACGCGGGAGTCATAAACTTCTGCGTAACGGGTGAGTCAAGCCATTCGGTATAGAAGGTGATTGCATCACGGATGAATTCGTTTTTGGATTTCAAACCCATTCTTTCCGCACGTCTTTCGCAATCCTCCCATACGGAAGGGGCAAGACGTATGCTGTTTGCTTTAAGATTTTCTTGTTTTTGTTGTTTCATTTTATACCTCCAATTTGAGTTTCATAATTGTTGCGTAAAAATGCCGTAAAGTTCCTCTTTTGAGCTGCTTTACGGTATCCTTTTTGTAATATTGAGTTTTTCGTTAACT
>JAZTWZ010000123.1:0-4631 GCA_045636165.1 Eubacteriales bacterium | reverse complement strand
ATGCGGTATCAGCCGTATAAAAACAGGCTCTACGAAAAACTCTTACACATTTTCTTAAAATAACTGATGACACTCAAGAAGTCCCGTTTTATGCCTTTGTTTGTCTAATCTCCTGGCGGAGCTTTCTCCTCGTTCTGTTTATATGCCTTTCAAAATCTCCCTTTGCGATAAATTCAGCGAGAACATATTGCTCAAACACGGGAACGGTACAGGAATAAAACCCCACCTTATCAAAAAACGGTTTTACGAGCTCCTCCGGCAGTACCATATATCCTATTCTCATTGATGGAGCAATCGTTTTTGTGAAGGTATTCACATATATCACGCTACGGGTAGGCTCAAGCGAAAAAACGGTGTCCTCGTTTTTTGTCGATACGGTAAACTCCGAATTGAAATCGTCTTCAATTATAACGGCATTGCGGTCCATCGCCCATTTGATATACTCGCTCCGCTTTGATGCGCTTGCAGTGATGCCGCTCGGGAAGCTTCTGAACGGCGTTATATGAAGCACGGATGCCCTTGTTTTTGCAAGCTGGGATGTAAGAATTCCGTCCTTACCGAGCTTTAATAAATCACATTCTGCTCCGTTTGCTTTATATACAGAATGAATCTTTTCGTAAGACGGGTTTTCAAGCGCATATATTTTATTCCGTCCTAAAAACTGCACGATAAGTCCATACAGATATTCCGCGCCGGAGCCGATTATAATCTGGTTATACGAAACATTGATTCCTTTGGATCTTGCGAGATAATCGGCAATTGCTTTCCGGAGTTCAGCGCAACCTGCATTCGGAGATTTTATCAAAATCTCTTCTCCGTGTTTTGATATTACATTTCGCATCGTTTTGGCAAGAACAGAAAACGGAAATTCGCTTGTATGCTCGTGATTGCGGTTTTGGGGCACATCTTGCATCTCGTTTTCAGCAATAGGTACAAAATCATTTTTGCGGTATGTAACAAAATATCCGCTGCGCTCTCTCGCTTCGACATACCCCTCGTCGCACAATATCGCGTATGTATGCTCAACAGTGATAACACTTGTCATTGCTTCATCCGCAAGAATACGCTTGGACGGAAGCTTGTCGCCGTATTTATACAGCGAGTTTATTATGTCGCCGCGGAGCTGTTCATACAGCTGTATGTACGCCTTTTTTGTCGAATGTGCATTGATTGAATACTTCATCTGGTTATATTAAATTCTCCTTAATTGGTAGTTGTGATATGTTCAGTTTAATTATATAATATAGAAAAAATTTTGTAAAGGAGTTTTTTCAAGTGAAAACAAGCACACGAAAAATTGTGGCAGCTTCAATGCTTGCAGCGCTTTGTTGCGTAGCAACAATGCTCATTAAAATACCCTCTCCCCTGAAAGGTTACATAAACCTCGGTGACTGCATCGTCCTCCTTTCGGGATGGCTTTTGTCCCCCGGCTACGGATTTGCAGCTGCAGGTATCGGCTCTGCGCTTGCCGACCTGTTCGCAGGATATGTTGTATATGCTCCTGCAACCTTTATAATCAAGGGTATCATGGCGCTCATTGCACATTTCTGCTTCAGAGGACTTCACAATAAGCTCGGCAACACTCCGTCACGAATTATCGGCGGAATTGTGGCAGAGATTTTAATGATTCTCGGCTACTTTGTATTTGAAGGCTTTATGTATGGCTTTGCACCGTCTGTTGTGAATATTCCGCCTAACGGAGTTCAGGGTATAGCAGGTATTATCGTGGGACTTATCCTTGTTAAGATTTTTGAAAAGACAAAGATATTTTAAAAATAACACCGCAACGGCGGTGTTATTTTTTACTCTTTATTCTGCGAGAATGAGCTTTGCGAGGTGATTTTTAACATATCCACAAAGCTATTTAAGAGCGGTCACAAGAAACACCTCATTTTCGATTTTCCAAAAAATGCAATGTTTAATTTGCAAATCTCCCTTTATTTTTTACCATTTTTATTTTATCCTTATCTTGTGCAGCGCTTTTTGCAACCTGTAGTTGCTGAAAATAAATACCCAAGTTGCTTGAAGCACACACTTCTTTTTGCTATCATTAGACTGTATTTTTTTATACATTTAACTTGAAAGGTGGCCTTCAAATGACTATAGGCGAAAAGATATCAAAACTTCGTCAGAATCTCAACATTTCTCAGGAACAGCTTGCAGAGAAAATCTCCGTTTCAAGACAGTCAGTTTCGAAATGGGAAATGGATCAGGCTCTCCCTCAGATAGACAAGGTTCTTCTTCTGTGTGAGCTGTTTGGCGTCTCTGCAGACACTCTCCTCTCGGAAAAGATTTCAATTGCACCGGGAGAAAAGCGAAAGAACAAATATTTCGGCACAGACGGTTTCCGCGGAGAAGCAAACTCCACCCTTACCTCTATGCAGGCATACCGCGTAGGAAGATTCCTCGGCTGGTACTATTCCTCCGAGCTTTCCGGTTGCCAGAAGCCGGGGTACCGCCCGAAAATCGTTATCGGAAAAGATACTCGCCGTTCAAGCTATATGCTTGAATACTCGATAGTTGCAGGTATCACAGCCTCGGGCGCGGATGCTTATATGCTTCATGTAACGACAACACCTAGCGTTTCGTATGTAACGCGTCAGGACGAGTTCGACTGCGGAATTATGATAACCGCGTCTCACAACCCATTCTTTGATAACGGTATAAAGGTTATCAACCGTTTCGGAGAAAAGCTTGACGATAATACGACAGCATACATTGAAGCCTACATTGACGGCGACCTCGACGGTCTCGGCATCCTCGGTGACGACCTTCCCCTTGCCCGTCGTGAAAAGATTGGTTGCATCGTTGACTACTCTTCGGGAAGAAACAGATATGTAGGATATCTCATCTCTCTCGCTTCAAATTCTTATAAAGACCTCAAAATCGGTCTCGACTGTGCAAACGGCGCATCCTGGATGATTGCGAAATCAGTTTTCGGCGCTCTTGGCGCTCAGCTCTCCGTTATCGGTGCAAGCCCTGACGGACTCAATGTCAACGAGGGCTGCGGCTCAACCCACATCAAAAATCTCCAGAAGCTTGTCCGTGAGCAGCACCTCGACCTCGGTTTTGCTTTTGACGGCGATGCTGTCAGATGTATAGCTGTCGATGAAAACGGAAATGTTATTGATGGCGATGCTATGCTCTACATTCTCGGAAACCGCCTTAAGAAGCGCGGAATGCTCACAGGCGACACGGTTGTTGCAACCGTCATGTCAAACAGCGGTCTCATCAAGAGCCTTTCGGAAATCGGCATCAGCTGCGAGCAGACTACCGTCGGCGACCGTTTTGTATATGAATGTATGCAGAAAGAGGGCTACACCCTCGGCGGTGAGCAGTCAGGCCATATAATTCTCAAAAAGTACGCGACAACCGGTGACGGTCTTCTTACTGCAATTATGCTTACGGAAGAAGTCTGCGACTCAAAAATGAGCCTCGGCGAGCTTTCAGAGCCCCTCTTCCTTTACCCCCAGCACATGCAGAATCTTCGCGTAAAGGATAAGAACGCCGTTCTCTCCGACCCTGCAGTTAAAGAAGCTCTTGAAAAGGTCAATTCTCTTATCGCAGGAAACGGCAGAGCTCTTCTCCGTCCGAGCGGAACAGAGCCTTGTGTCCGAATTATGATAGAAAGCGAAAGCGAAGAAAAGTGTCTTGAGTACACAAAAATTCTCGCTGACGCAATAACCAACGGAGGTCACCTCGAATGAAAAAAAGCGTTTTGACAAGCGAGCTTTTTGACTGTCAGGTTTCTTATCTCAAAGATTTTTTCTCGTCACACAAATTCCCCTGGGAGATGCTTCCCGATATCTCATCGCACATCAAAGATTTGATTGGTAACGGAAAGCTTTCGGGCTTCACTGAAATTTCAGACGGCGTTTTTGTCGGTGAGAATGTAAAAATCTATCCGACAGCAACTATCGAACCCCCTGCCGTAATCGGAAGCGGAACGGAAGTTCGCCCCGGTGCTTTTCTCCGCGGAAATGTAATATGCGGTGAAAACTGTGTTATCGGAAACTCCTCTGAGCTCAAAAATGCTGTCCTTCTCGACGGTGTTCAGGTTCCGCATTACAACTATGTCGGAGATTCCATTCTCGGAAACCGCGCACATCTGGGAGCAGGCTCAATCTGTTCAAACTTAAAGACCGACAAAAAGCCGGTCATTATCCACGGTGACGAAGAATACGAAACGGGCATCCGCAAAATCGGAGCAATTCTCGCAGACGGCGCAGATATCGGCTGCGGATGCGTTCTGAACCCCGGAACCGTCATTGGAAAGAATACATCGGTTTATCCCTTGAACCCTCTTCGCGGAGTTTTCCCCGAAGGTTGCATAGTAAAGGACCAGAAGACCGTAGTTTTAAGACAACCTTCCTGATTTTTTCATATAATAAAGAGAGCATCGGTTTATTTAAACCGATGCTCTCACCCTTTTTATTTCGTATTTGCATTTATGTATTTCGTCTCAAACTTTGAGTACATAATTTTCTGGCTCTTATAAAGCCCGTAATTTCCCGAAAGCATATAGCTTACACCTGCCGCAATCGCAAGAAGCGGAAGCGAGGAAATGCCAAACACCTCAAGCGCGAGGATGATTGATGCAACAGGGCAGTTTACAACGCCGCAGAAGGTTG
>JAZTWZ010000122.1:0-7766 GCA_045636165.1 Eubacteriales bacterium | reverse complement strand
GGAGCGTTTTTGCATTCCCGATTAGTCTACCTGTGTATAGTCTGCGTCTACTACATTATCGTCAGCGCCACCTGCTGTTGCTCCTGCTGCACCTTCCGCAGCCTGAGCTGCCTGAGCCTGCTGGTAAAGCTTCTCGGAAATCTCGTAGAACTTCTTTGTGAGAGCCTCAGTCTGAGCCTTTATAGCCTCAGTATCTGTTCCCTTGAGAGTCTCTTTGAGCTTATCAACCTCAGCCTGAACGCCTGCCTTTTCGTCTTCTGTAATCTTATCGCCAAGCTCGCCGAGAGTCTTCTCCGTCTGGTAAACCATCTGGTCTGCAGAGTTTCTTACATCAACCTCTTCACGGCGCTTCTTGTCTTCCTCAGCAAACTGCTCTGCTTCCTTGACAGCCTTGTCGATATCGTCCTTTGAAAGGTTTGAAGAAGAAGTGATTGTGATGTTCTGCTCCTTACCTGTTCCGAGGTCCTTTGCCTTTACATTGACGATACCGTCAGCATCGATATCAAATGAAACCTCAATCTGCGGAATACCGCGCGGAGCCGGAGCGATTCCGTCGAGGTGGAAGCGACCGAGGGTCTTGTTGTATGCTGCCATCTCGCGCTCACCCTGGAGAACATGAACCTCAACAGATGTCTGGTTGTCAGCAGCAGTTGAGAATACCTGACTCTTATTTGTCGGGATAGTTGTGTTGCGCTCGATGAGCTTTGTGAATACGCCGCCCATTGTCTCGATACCGAGAGAAAGCGGAGTAACATCGAGGAGAAGAATATCCTTAACATCACCTGCAAGAACGCCACCCTGGATAGCTGCACCCATTGCAACGCATTCGTCCGGGTTGATGCCCTTGAACGGCTCTTTGCCTGTGTAGTTCTTTACAGCGTCTGAAACTGCCGGAATTCTTGTTGAACCGCCTACCAAGAGAACCTTTGAAAGGTCAGCCGGTGTAAGACCTGCATCACTCATTGCCTGACGGACCGGAACCATTGTGTTGTCAACAAGGTCAGATGTGAGCTCGTTAAACTTTGCTCTTGTGAGAGTGAGTTCGAGGTGCTTCGGACCCGTTGCATCAGCTGTGATGTACGGAAGTGAAATATTTGTGCTGAGAACGCCCGAAAGCTCAATCTTTGCCTTTTCAGCAGCTTCGCGAATTCTCTGCATAGCCATCTTGTCTGCCTGGATGTCAACTCCGTTTTCCTTCTTGAACTCGTCAACAATCCACTTTGCAACACGGTTGTCGAAGTCGTCACCGCCGAGACGGTTGTTGCCTGCAGTTGCAAGAACTTCTACAACGCCGTCGCCGATTTCGAGGATGGATACATCGAATGTACCACCGCCGAGGTCATAAATCATAATCTTCTGGTCAGATTCCTTATCAAGACCGTAAGCAAGAGCTGCAGCAGTCGGCTCGTTTACAATACGGAGAACTTCAAGACCTGCAATCTTACCTGCGTCCTTTGTTGCTTGACGCTGGCTGTCTGTGAAGTATGCCGGAACTGTGATAACAGCCTGTGTAACCTTCTGACCGAGGAAGGCTTCAGCGTCTGTCTTGAGCTTTGTAAGAACCATAGCTGAAATTTCCTGCGGAGAGAAAGCCTTACCGTCGATGTTTACTTTATAATCAGAGCCCATTTCGCGCTTGATTGAAGAGATTGTGCGGTCGGGGTTTGTAACAGCCTGACGCTTTGCAACCTGACCGACAAGTCTCTCGCCGTCCTTTGCAAAAGCAACAACAGACGGTGTAGTTCTTGCGCCTTCAGCGTTAACGAGAACTGTCGGCTCGCCGCCTTCCATAACAGCGACGCAAGAGTTAGTAGTTCCAAGGTCGATACCAATAATCTTTGACATAATAATTTCCTCCATTTGATTTATATAATGTGTGTTTTTTTACTTATCAAAGCCTGCTCTTTTTGAAGCGGAGCTTAATTTGCGACTTTTACTATTGCGGGTCGGATAACGCGATCTCCGAGCTTCATGCCCTTCTGGAAAACCTCGGAAACCGTGTTCTCGCCGTAGCTTTCGTTTTCTTCATGCATTACCGCGCTGTGGAAGTTCGGGTCAAACGCCTCCCCCTGAGGGGCGATTGTTTCAACCTTAAGATTTTCAAGCACCTTGCAGAGTTCTGCAAAAATAAGCTCAACGCCCTTTTTGTAGTTCTCGTCTTCCGACGGAGTCGCGCACGCGCGCTCCATATTGTCGTAAACTGCAAGGAATGCCGATATCGTAGCAGCAGTAGCGTCTCCGAAGAGCGCCTCTTTTTCCTTTGCTGTGCGCTTGCGGAAGTTGTCATACTCTGCAGCTAAACGAAGGTATTTATCCTTTTCTGCAGCGAGTTCAGCTTCAGCCTTTTCAAGTTCTGTGGGTTCGGGAGGTGTTTCTTCCGGCTCAGATGATGCCTTTACCTCTTCTTCCGTCTCAGGAGCAAGCTCCTTTTCCTTTTCTGCCATCTATTCTATACCTCCTTATATGTCGTTAAAGAAAGAATCGCGAAGAAGCCTATTGAAACCTTCTATAAAATAGTTCAAGTTCGCCGCGACTTTTGCATAGTCCATTCGCCTCGGACCGACGATTCCGATAACGCCCTGTTTGTTTTTGCCGAGGTCGTAAGTTCCGTAAACGATACCCGCATCCTTAAGCTGCTCGTCGTCGTTTTCTGTTCCTATCGAGAAGCGTATCTGCGCTGGGTTCTCTTCATCGGAGAAATGCGTTTTCGCGTGACGCAGAATGCCCTGCTTATCAGTAAGATAGGAAAGAAGCTCCTGTGCCTTTTCGGGGTCACGGTATTCGGGATGACTCAGAATTCTCGGTATGCCGTCGAGATAAACATCACCGCCGCGGTTTTCGTCAAGCACCTCACCTGCAAAGTCTGCAACCGAGGTAACAAGTTCGGCAAACTTACCTGCTTCGCTTGCGCATCTCTTTATGAGAGAGAGCGAGATTTCGTCAAGCGTCTTTTCCGTAAGCGTTTTATTGAGAAGTCGGCAGACTTCTGCAAGCTCTGCCTCATCCGGTGAGAAAGAGAGCTTGATTCTCTTGTTTCTCAGAAGACCCGAGCTTGTGACAATAACTGCAATGGCGCAGGTCGGCTCAATGAGGAAGATGTCGAACTTCTTGACCGTTTCCGACGAGAGCGCCGGCATAAGAGTATAGGTTGTATAATTTGTAAGCTGAGAAACGAGCCTTCCGAATTCGCGAAGCATCCTCTCAAGCTCGCGCATCTGGGTTTTGAGAGCGGAGTTTATGGCGTCTGCCTCGTGTGCCGAGAGCGCGTAATTCTGCATAAGCTCATTTACATATAAGCGATATCCTGCCGTAGAAGGAACACGCCCTGCAGAGACATGCGGCTGTTCGAGAAAACCGAGCTCTTCAAGCTCTGACATCTCGTTTCTGATAGTCGCAGGAGAAATATCAAGACGGCTTCTCGCTGCGATGATTTTAGATCCTACCGGCTCTGCGTTCTCAATATATTCATCAACAATAGCCTTGAGTATTCTCTTTTTTCTGTCGCTCAGGCTCATCCGGGCACCCCCTTCTGCTTCTTTAGCACTCACCATACCCGAGTGCTAATTTATATTTTACTCATTTTTGCATTAATGTCAATAGTTTTTTTGAAAAATGTAACACTTTATTAACAAGAAAGCGTTTTTCGGCGTTTTTTGATATAAAAAAATTGTTTTTCCAAAAAGTCGATCACGGTAAATTCTACCTCGGTTTTAGCACTCAATGCGTCAATTTGTCAATCTCAACATATCGGTCTGCTAAAAAAATAGGTCGGTTACGCCCGATTTTCTGCAAATTCGCGAAATTTTCAGATTTCGCCCATCAAAAAAGCCTTGTGCTTTTCGCACAAGGCTTTTATCATATATTCTATCTTTTCTTTATTCTTGACCAGAGGATGATTATTATCTGTCCCGGAACTCCGAGAAGAGGTAGAAAACGGACATTTATTCCTACGAGGACTATGAGTGAAACGAAGATAGATGCAAGCGCCGTCCACATAAGAAGCGAGACTATAAGGAAGTTTCTTCTCTTATCAAACCATACGGAGTTGAAAACGAGCCATACTATCATCGTCACGGGAACTGCATACATGAACACGAGCCACTCTCGCGATGCCGTATATTCGCGGAACATATCAAGAACGACAAACACAAAAAGCGCAACAAGCCACACGAGAACAATCGACATTCCCATAATAAAACTGTGGTTCTTCATCTTAATACGGAGATTATTCGTGAAGCTTCTCTTTTTCGAGTGTTCTTCCTCAAGGAGAAAATCGACGGTGACCGAAAACATATCCGCAATCTCTTTGAGCACCGAAATATCAGGAACCGACTCGCCTCGCTCCCATTTTGACACAGCCTTGTCCGAGTAGTTGAGCTTTTCCGCAAGCTCGAACTGCGTCATCTGGGCTTCCTTGCGAAGCTCGGCTATATTTTTTGCAATAGTACGCTTTAAATCTGCCATGGGCTACCCTTTCTTATGTAAAAACTCCGTTTTACCGATTGTTTTCTATATTATACCACAAATACTCCGTCGAAACAATGCATTTTTTGTTAATTCTCCTCGCGGTAGAGTCGCCTTTTCCGCGCTCTACCCTCGCGTTTTCAACCGAAGATTTATAAGGCGCGACGGTAGGTTGAAAAGATAAGCTTTTGTGATAGAATAAACTTATAAAAATCATGGAGGTTTAACCAATGAGCAATTACATTATCTATACAGATTCGGCTTGCGACCTTTCAAAGGACATTCTCGATAGCTGGGGCGTTAAGTTTGCCGAGCTTTCTTTTAAGTTTTCAAGCGAAGACAAGCTGTACCGTAACAGCGAGATTCCGCCGAAGGAAATTTTCGACCGTATGAGAGGCGGCGAAACAGGAAAAACATCAGCAGTCAATGTCGAGGAATTCAAGGACATTTTCCGCCCCGAGCTTACGGCAGGAAACGATGTTCTCTATCTCGCATTTTCCTCAGGTCTTTCAAACACCTACAATGCTGCACGAATCGCTGCGGACGAGCTTTTAGAAGAGTTCCCGGACAACCGCGTCATAGCAGTTGATACTCTCGCAGCATCTGCAGGCCAGGGTCTTCTCGTTCACTTTGCAGTTGAGAAAAAGAATGGTGGTGCATCTATCGAAGAAGTTGCGCGCTTCGTTCTCGATTCAAGACTCAATCTCTGCCACTGGTTCACAGTTGATGACCTTAAGTACCTCAAGGCAGGCGGACGCGTAAGCGCGGCTTCCGCATTGCTTGGCGGAATGCTCAACATCAAGCCCGTTCTTCATGTTGACAACGAGGGGCATCTTGTAAATATGCTCAAGGTCCGTGGCAGACGCCCGTCGCTCGATACTTTTATCGCAAAATACGATGAGCTTGCGCTTGATAAATCGGGCGAGGTTTATATCTGTCAGGCTGACTGTATGGCAGATGCCGAGTATGTAAAGAAGGAGCTTTCCGAAAAGTTCGGCGCAAATGTCAGCATCATTACGGACATCGGTCCCGTAATCGGTCTCCACGCAGGCCCCGGCACCATCGCCGTCTTCTTTATGGGAAAAGAAAGATAAAAAAACAAAAAGCTCTGCGAGGAAACTCGCAGAGCTTTTTCTTTTTTAAAACTTCGCTCGCAACTCGCAGACGCGACCGAGAACTTCAACTTCTGTTTCGCGAAGGTCCTCTTCCGAGAAGAACATCGGCGCATACTGCGGATTCAGAGAAACAAGGCTTATCCCTTCCTTATAGCGGTAGAACCGCTTGCAGGTAGCCTCTTCGCGACCAATCATAACGATAGCTATCTCTCCGTTTTCGACATAAGGCTGACGCCTTACGATAACGACATCGCCCTCTTTCATCCTCGGTTCCATGCTCTGCCCGTTTATATGAAGAGCGAAGAATTCGCCCGTACCGGCAAGCTCGGGGGATATTTCCTCATATCCTACAATGTCCTCGGAAGCGGTTTTTGGCGGACCTGCCGCAACGCGACCGAGAATCGGGACTTTATTCCCGTTCTCTTTTTCTCCGCAAAGCTCTGATGCACTCACGCCGAAAAATTCGGCAATGCGAAGAAGCATCTCATATCCGGGATTGTTTTTTCCTGCTTCCCACATCGCAACGGTTGACTGTCGAACATCAAGGCTCTTTGCGAGCGTTGTCTGCGAAATTCCGAGATTTTGTCTTAAACGCTTTATTTCAAGACCTATCACAGCCGCCACACTCCTTACATACAATAGAATATCACTCTTTAAGTATATCATTTAATATGTTATTTTTCAAGCGTTTTAAAATTTTTGTCAAAAAAAGGCTTATTATTGTTGTTGACAGAAAATCAAATTAGTGATAATATATCATTATAAATGATAACCTGACAAGTTACGACTTAACTTGAGCAAAAGGCTAAATAAAATCTTAAAAAACAAGGAGGCAACAAATTAATGAACTATCCGGGCTTTTTGCCGCGGGCGGTGTGCGGTAATCCGGATTTTCAGACTCTGCCGGAGTATTCTTGCCCCGTGTGCGGTGCGCAGCTTGACGGCGGCGACAGACTCGCAGAGAACAAGGACGGGGATACAGTAGGGTGCGACTATTGTATCCGGTATTACGAAATATGGGAGAAAGACAGTAATGATAACATCAGACATTGAACGCGAAATTTGCGCCATCTTCGGCGTCACACCCAACACAGAAACCCAACCTCAGCCGCGGAAACGCGGAAGAAAACCACTCGAAAAGCAACCCATCTGGTCGCTCAATTTTTACGAGCCGACAAAGAACATAACTTATGCAGTAATTTCGATGTGCATAAAAGAAGATTTTGATCAAAGTATAGAAGAGCTTGCCGCAAGAGTTTCGAAATGCAAAGGACGAAGCAAAAGCGAATGCTTAAGGGTTTTGAACGACCTTAAAAACTCGGGAAAGCTCGGCTATTATGACGATTACACCCTCAGATTCCACATCTGGGAAGGGGGAATTTGATATGGACTGGAAGCTATGCGCCATTGATGATCTCCGACGGTATAAGCAGATGAAAATCGGGGTCCTCAACTCAAAAGATAAGCTGCGGCTTATTTCCGCGGCGGCATCTTCTCCGCGGACAAGCCTCGGCAAGCGAAACCCCATAAACAACCCAAGCCTTATAAATACTCTCGTTGAGAAAGAAAAGCTAAGCTCAAACATAAAATCAACGCAAAAGCTCCTGAAGATTATCGAACGCGGACTCGATTCCCTGACTGATGAAGAAAGAGCTCTTTTAGAGAAGTTCTACATGAGCGACTGCCCCTCAAACATACGGCATCTCTGCGAAGAATTCGGATACGAGCAACGCTCTCTTTACAGAAAACGCGACCGCGCACTCGCAAGATTTACTCTCGCGATGTACGGACTTGAAATCTCCTGAATAGTATTTTTGATTTTTGTTTTTGGCAACTTCTCCTTAAAACCGCCCGAAAGGGCAAAAAAAGAACCTGTGACTTTCACAGGTTCTTTTTCTATGTTTATTAGTTTGTGATTGTGTTTTCTGTTTCCTTATCGAAGAGGTGAATCTTCGGAGTCTCAACAGCAATCTTGATTGTGTCGCCAACCTTAGTTGTTGAACGCGGTGAAACGCGAGCGATAAAGTCGCGACCCTGGCACTTGAGGTACAGATATGTCTCGTGACCCATAAGCTCAACAACCTCAACCTTAGCATCAACGAGAGCATCCGGATACTGGTTGATGAAGACTTCTTCGTCGTGGAGAGCTTCCGGACGAACGCCAACGATAACATCCTTACCGATGTA
>JAZTWZ010000121.1:0-13136 GCA_045636165.1 Eubacteriales bacterium | reverse complement strand
AATCTCTTGTTTGATGAAAAGAAACGGGCAGAAATGTCTAAAAATCTTACCTCTTATGCGGTGCTTGATGCATCAGAGAGAATATATTCGGAAATAATAAACGCAGCAAAATAAAACGGGAAAGTAACCCCATTTGTCACTTTTGCATAAGGTAAAGTGACATTGAATTTGGGAGGGTGCTTTCCTGATATGAGCACATTGATTGTAAACGGAGGAAAAAGCCTTTCGGGAAAGGTTAGTGTTCACGGCTCGAAAAACAGCATATTGCCTATTCTTGCGGCAACGATTTTGAACTCGGGAATCAGCGAGATACATAACTGTCCGAGACTTTCCGATGTCGATGCGGCGATAGAGATTCTGCGCTGTATCGGATGCAAGGTTGAATTTTCCGGCGATGTTGTAACGGTTGATTCGCGTGACGCGAGCCGATATGAAATTCCCGATAACCTTATGAGGGAAATGCGCTCTTCTGTTATTTTTATGGGGGCTCTTCTTGCCCGTCTCGGGAAGGCGTCGATGTTTACTCCCGGAGGGTGTGAGCTCGGACCGAGACCGATAGATCTGCACCTTTCGTCGGTGAGAACTCTCGGTGCAAAGGTGAGCTTTGACGGGGGAGCGATAAAGTGTGAGGCGACTTCGCTTCGCGGACGCGATGTAGTCCTTTCGTTTCCAAGTGTAGGCGCGACGGAAAATACGATGCTTATGGCAACTGCGTGCAAAGGTAAAACGCGTATAATAAATGCGGCCCGTGAACCCGAGATTGAAGATTTGCAGAATTTTCTCCGCGCTATGGGCGCTGAGGTTTACGGCGCAGGAAGTTCAACGATAACTATCGTCGGGAAAAAGAAGCTTTCCTCTGTAACATATTCCGTCATTCCTGACAGGATATGTGCGGCGACATATATGTCAGCCGCGGCGCTGTGTGGCGGAGATGTTGTTATAGAAAAAGTAATTCCTGAGCATATTTCTAATGTAACATCGCTTATAGGTTCTGCAGGATGTGCAGTCGAAGAAGGCAAAGATTTTATAAGAATAAAGCGTGATGGGAAGCTCTTAGCTCTTCGTATGATAAGAACGATGCCGTATCCCGGCTTTCCGACCGATGCACAGCCTCAGCTTATGGCGCTTACGACAAAATGTAGTGGTACATCGGTGTTTGTCGAAAATATTTTCGACGGGAGATACCGTCATGTCGGCGGACTTGTGCGGATGGGTGCGGACATAAGAGTTGAGGGAAACCTTGCTCTTGTAAACGGCGTAGAACGCCTTTGTGGAAATAGTGTTACCGCTACGGATCTCCGCGGCGGTGCGGCGCTCGTCATTGCGGCACTCGCAGCAGAGGGCGAGAGTGAAATCGGCGATATTTTTCATATCGACCGAGGGTACGAAAAAATTGAGGACAGTTTCGCAGCACTTGGTGCTGATATAAAAAGGTCATAGACAGAAGTGGGTGAAGATAATGGCGGCGAGAAAATACAAAAGAAGACGCAGAAGAAGAGGTGGAGGTTTCATATTGTCTCTTCTTACTTTCTGCATAGTTATAGCCGCTATTGTTATGTCGGTAACGGTCTTTCTTAAGGTTGCGGAAATTGAGGTATCGGGAACAACCCGTTATGAAGCGGCAGATATAATTCAAACTTCGGGAATAAAAACCGGAGACAATATGTTTATGATAAACAAGTTTGATGTTGCCGAAAAGATTCTCGACAGATATCCGTATATTGAGCAGATAAAGATACGGAGAAGACTTCCTGATAAGTTTACATTTGAGATCATCGAAAGAACTCCGGCAGCGTTCGTCATAGCTGACGACAACCGCTGGTTGATAGACAAGAAGGGGTATATCCTTGAGCGAGTAGGCAATGACGAAGTTGTGAAAGTGCCGAAAATAACGGGAGTAGAGGTGGCGACGCCGTATGCCGGCGGCGAGCTTGTTCTGAAAAATGAAGCTCAGCTTCTTCCGCTTCGCGAGGTATTGAACTCTCTTTCATCGTCAGGTATGACCGAAAATACCACACGAATAGAAATTGCAAAGCTTTATGACATAAATATAATTTACGGCGACAGATTCCTTGTAAGCCTCGGCGATACGACCGAGCTTCCGAGAAAGATAGAAATGTTGAAGGCTGTAATAGGCGAGCTTGCGGAATTTGACAAGGGAACGATAAATGTAAGCGCAATAAAAGAAGCTCGCTTCAAACCGAATACGAATATTGACCTTTCGGAAAAACTTCCGCAGGAAGAGGTTGCGCCTCCGCCTTCAGAGGAGACACCTGAAGAGGAGAATGCTGAGCTTCAGGAAACCCAGACTGATGAAGTAAACCCGGAGATTCCTCCACAGTAAAAAGAAGACTGCACAAACTGCCTTTCGGCAGGATGTGCAGTCTTCGCTTTTGTTATTTAATTACTGCAGCTCTGCAACTGACTTGCGGTATTTTTCGCTTTCGCATCGTTCATAAAATGAAGTCCATAGAAAAATAATGAATAAATCTTTTATTTGGAAGAAAGATGTGATAGAATTATGTAAAATGGCGAAAGGAAGATTTATATGGCAGTAATAACTATAAAGAGTTCCGAGCTTGAGGTCGGCATCAAGACAAAGGGTGCTGAAATAACCTCGGTTCGTGATAATTCCGGAAAAGAATATATCTGGCAGGGAGATCCGCAGTTCTGGAAGGATCAGGCGATTGTGCTCTTTCCTGTAGTAGGTCGTCTTGATGACGGTAAATACAGTTTTAACGGCAAGGAATATGAAATGGATATCCACGGCTTTGCAAAGGATATGGAGTTTGAGGTTGAAGAGCATTCCAATTCAGCTGTGACATTCCTTTTAAAGTCAAACGAGGAAACAAGGAAGTGCTATCCGTTTGATTTTGAATTCCGCGCAAGCTTCCGCATTGACGGAAGAAATCTTGCTGTTGATTTTGCTACGAAAAATACAGGCGACGGAAATATGTATTATTCTGTCGGCGCTCACGAGGGATATAATATCGAAGGCGATGCTTCGAATTACAGCATCGTGCTTGATGAGGTTGAAACTCTCCGTAAGTATGAAGTTGTTCCTGCAGGATACATTGCCGAAGAGACAAAGACCTGCTTTGAAAACTCGAACGAGCTTAAGCTTTCTGATGACTTCTTCGCAGTTGACGGTCTTATCTTCTTTGATGTAAAATCACGCGGCGTTGCGCTTCGCGATGACAGAACAGGAAAGAGTATCCATGTTGCATTCCCCGGCTTTGATACACTCCTTGTATGGAAGCTTCCGGGGGCACCGTTTGTATGCATAGAACCGTGGGCAGGAACTCCTGACCTTCGCTGGAAGAAGGTTTCCGATTTTTCTGAGAAGTACAGAATGCATACGCTTGCATCGGGAGACGCGGAAACTCTTACACATACCATTACATTTTAAGAAAAGCCGTTATGAGAATTCTTATAGATGCGGACGGCTGTCCCGTTGTTGATATAACCGTGTCGGTTGCGCGTGAGAACGGAATAGAATGTCACATTTTCTGCGACAGTGCTCATAACTTCGAAAAGGTGGGTGCAACTACTCATACCGTTATGCAGGGTGCAGACAGCGCAGATTTTTACCTTGTTAATTTTGCAAGCAGAGGCGACATCGTAATAACGCAAGACTACGGACTTGCGTCTATGGCATTGTCAAAAGGCGCACGGGTAATAAATCAGGACGGGCTTGAATATACGGAGTTCAATATAGATGCGCTCCTTCTTGCACGACATACTGCAAAAAAGATAAGAAATGCAGGCGGTCGCCTTCGTGGAAACCCTCCGCGCAAGCGCGAACAGGATAAGGCTTTTGAGGAAAAACTTCGCGAAATTGTGCTTGACAAAGACTTTTGATGATGGTATAATAGTAAAAAATTATTGAAATGCGTTGAAGTGGAATATTAAGCGAATGCGTTCACCTTCGAGAGAGATGCCGGTTGGTGTGAGACATCGGGAAGGCTTTGCTGAACTCGCCACGGAGCTGCTGCCGCGAAATCTTCAGTAGGGGCAGTCGGGAACTCCCGTTACAGAGTTAAGATGTGTCTGCATCTGAGGGCGTCCGTAAGGGCGAAAAAGAGTGGTACCGCGGAAGGTTAAAATGCTTTTTACACTTTCGTCTCTTTGAATGTAGAGATGAAAGTGTTTTTTTATATCGAAAGGAGAAAAGACCATGAAGAAAATATTTGTTTCTGACATCACGCTCAAAGAACTTGCAAAGAGCAGGGAGACAGCCTTGCTATTCCGTGAAAAGACGGCTATTGCAAGTAGTGCGGCAGCTTTGGGAGCAGATTCGGTTGAGCTTCCTCCGATAAAGAATATAAGAGAAGATACCATTATATATAAGACGATTGCAGGCAGCCTTCGCGATACGGTTGTTGCGATTCCGGTTGGCGCAACAGTTGAGGAAGTAAAAAACGCCTGGGAATGTGTCAAGGACGCTAAGGCGGCAAGACTTCAGATTGTGCTTCCTGTCGCTACCGCTACGATGGAATACACATACCACATAAAGGGTGCGAATATGCAGGCTAAAATTACTGAACTCGTATCGGCTGCAAAAGTACTCTGCGGTGATGTTGAGTTTGTTGCGCTTGATGCAACCCGCGCGGATGCAGATTTTCTGGAAAACTGTCTCGAAGCTGCGGTCAATGCAGGTGCAGGCATTGTAACTATCGCAGACAGCGTTGGTAATGCACTTCCTGAGGAAATGGCAGCTCTTGTTGAAGGAGCAAAGAAGAAGGTATCTGTCCCGGTCTATGTTGAAGTTTCGGATGAAATCGGTATGTCGGTCGCAGTTGCGATTGCGGCAATCAAGGCAGGCGCAGAAGGCGTAAAGTGTGCTCTTTCCGGCGATAAGGCTCTCGTTACGGGCAAATTCTCCGACGCGATTTCAAAGCGTGGGGAGACGCTCGGTGTATATACCGACCTTAAGAATACTCAGGTGCACACAAGCACAGAAGAGCTTCTTAAGAAAATCACAAGTGATACAAGCTATGTCAGCGAATCTTCAGATGCTTCAAAAAGCTCGATTCTCATATCTTCTGAGAGTACGATTTCCGAGGTTGCGTCCGCTGCGAAGATTCTCGGATATGATTTAAGCGATGAAGATTGCGGAAATGTTTACAATGCTCTCCGTCAGGTTTTTGATAAGAAAGACAGCGTAGGTGCACGCGAGCTTGAGGCTCTTATCGCAAGCTACGCTATGCAGGCTCCGTCAAAATATCACCTTGAGAGCTATACTACAAACTGCGGAAATCTTTCAAGCTCAATGTCACAGGTAACGCTCCGCTTCGGCGACGAGCTTCTCTGCGGAGTAAGCACTGGTGACGGTCCGATTGACTCGGTGTTCCGTGCAATCGAGCAGGGTATAGGCTGTCATTATGAGCTTGACGATTTTCAGATTCACGCGGTAACAGAGGGCAAGGAAGCTCTCGGTTCTGCCCTTGTCCGTCTCCGCAGCCGCGGAAAACTCTATTCAGGAAACGGAATTTCTACGGACATCGTCGCTGCGAGCGTAAGAGCTTATATAAACGCGCTCAACAAGATTGTTTTCGAGGAGAATTAAGATGAAGCTTACCTTTTCTACAAAAAATGTAAAATCGACATCTTTTCTCGGACTTTGCAAATGTGCATACGACTATGGATTTTCGGGATTTGAGATATACGATGCGGAAAATGAGAGAAAAACTCATCACGACAGCATTCTCCGAAGCGAGAAGACTTCCGATTCGAGAAGAAAACTCATAAACCGCGGCCTTTCGGTATCTTCGCTCATATACCCGTATCCGCTTGACGGTGAGCGAGCTGATGCGGATGCAATCAGAAGATATGTCGATATGGCGCAGAATGCAGGAATTGAGAATGTAATAGTCCATATAGAGAAGAAAACTGACAATAAAACTCTTGAAAAAATGCTCTCATCTGCGATTGCAAGAGCAGAGGAAACTGATGTCAGAATACTTCTCTCAACTTCGGACTATCTCGCAAGCACAGAGAATGTCATTGATATTATAAACTTCTTCTCAAGTGCAGTCCTCGGTGCTGCGTGGGATGTAAGAGAAACTTATTTCGAAGCACGCGAAACTGCAGAGGATACTATAAAGAACCTCGGCGCATATATTAAGTATGTAAGACTCGGTGACCGCAGGGGCGGAGAGAATGTCCTCATCGGTGAAGGTGAGCTTCCTGTTGGTGAGGTTATAGAGGCTCTCTCGTCGCTCAACTACGACGGCTTTATTTCCGTTGCGTGGAACGATGAGACTGACGATGCGGATATAGTACTTACGCATTTTGCAAACTATATTGCAAATCTCGGTGCTGAAAAAGCAAACGAAGATACGGCCTATTACAACAGAGCAAAAACAGGAACCTTCGTTTGGGAAAAGTATAAGGTTATAGACAAGACCTTTGCAGAGGTTCTTGATACTATGGTTGAGAAGTATCCCGACCAGTATGCATTCAAATACACAACACTTGACTATACAAGAACATATTCGCAGTTCCGCGACGATGTTGATGAGGCAGCAGCTGCGCTCATCTCGCTCGGTGTAAAGCCGGGTGATCATGTCGCAATCTGGGCGACGAATGTTCCGCAGTGGTTTATAACATTCTGGGCTACGACGAAAATCGGCGCAGTACTCGTAACTGTAAATACTGCATATAAGATTCACGAGATTGAATATCTCCTCCGCCAGTCTGATACTCATACTCTCGTTATGATTGAGGACTGCAAGGATACGAACTACCGCGAGATTATGCAGGAGCTTTGCCCTGAACTTGCGAATATGGAAGCAGGAAAACCGCTTTATGCGAAGAATCTTCCGTTCCTTCGCAATATCGTTACCGTCGGTTTTGAGATGCCCGGTTGCCTTACCTGGGAGGGTATGCTTGACCGCGCTGCAGGCGTTCCGAAAGAAGAGGTCCGCCGTCGCGCATCACTTGTCGCGCCTGACGATGTCTGCAATATGCAGTACACATCAGGAACAACAGGCTTCCCGAAGGGCGTTATGCTCACTCACAGAAATATCGTAAACAACGGTAAAACTATCGGTGACCGTATGGATCTTTCAACGGCAGACCGTATGATGATTCAGGTACCGATGTTCCATTGCTTCGGTATGGTTCTTTCTATGACATCAATGATGACTCACGGAGGAACACTTTCTCCGCTTCCGTACTTCTCACCGGCTTCATCGCTTGCTTGCGTAAACGATGAGAAGATAACCTGTTTCAACGGCGTTCCGACAATGTTTATAGCAATGTTTAATCATCCGAATTTTGCAAAGACCGACTTTTCTCATATCCGTACGGGCATTATGGCAGGTGCGAACTGCCCGGCAGACCTTATGCGCCGTGCGGCAGACGAGATGAATATGAAGGAAATCATAAGCGTTTACGGTCAGACCGAAGCCTCTCCCGGATGTACTATGGGCGAGGTGAATGAGGATATTGACCACAGAGTAGAAACTGTCGGAAGTGCGTTCCCCGGCGTTGAATGTAAGATAATCGACCCTGAAACGGGGGAAGAACTTCCTGACGGTGAGAACGGCGAGTTCGTTGCGCGAGGCTTCAATATTATGAAGGGGTACTACAAGATGCCGCGCGAAACAGCAAAGACGATCGATGCCGAAGGATGGCTTCATTCGGGAGATATTGCGTGCAGAACCGCTGATGGATATTATAAAATAACAGGTCGACTCAAGGATATGATTATCCGTGGCGGTGAAAACCTTTATCCGCGTGAGATTGAGGAATTCTATCTCACGAATCCGAAAGTTCGCGATGTTCAGGTTGTCGGCGTTCCTGATAAGAAATACGGCGAGGAATGCTGTGCATGGGTAATTCTCCACGATGGCGAGAGTGCAGATGAGACAGAGATGAAAGAATTTGGAAATGCTCACATAGCACGCCATAAAGTTCCGAGATATTTTGTATTTGTAAAAACCTTCCCGATGAATGCGGCAGGAAAAATTCTCAAGTATAAGATGCGTGAAGAGTCTATAAAAACTCTCGGTATAGAATAAATTTATCAAAAAGCCTTGACAAAAGCTTTTGTCGGGTGTATCATTACAGTAATCGAATATAAAGGCTATGACGAAGACGGAAAAACAAGGTAGCTTTTCAGAGAGTCGGGGATGGTGTAATCCCGATAGTGAAATGTTTCTTCCCATCACTTCCGAGCTGAAGGTCCGAAAGTTTGCGAGTAGGCGCCTTCCGTGATTGCTGCGTTAATGCATAAGTCTTGTTGGGGTCTGAGTGGTGCGAAAGCACAATTTGAGTGGTACCGCGGGTATTGATTTTTAAACCCGTCTCAAAGAAATTTGAGACGGGTTTTTGATTTTTTCTGAAAGGAGATATTTGAAATGAGTTTGGAAAAAGTAAGACAAGAGCTTTCGGAGGTCGCGACACGAATTCGCGAGATGCGCGAGATTATGGGAATGAGTGCAGCTTCTCTTGCGGAGGCTTGTGAAATTTCTGAACAGGAATATCTTGATTATGAAAGCGGAAAGGCTGATATGCCGTTTACTTTCATTCATAAATGCGCGCTTACTTTCGGAATTGAAATAACAGAGCTTCTTGGTGGAGGTTCGGCAAAGCTTTCTTCATATACAGTAACGAGAAAAGGTAAGGGTCAGGACACGGCAAAGGAGGATGGAATATTTATTTCAAACCTCGCACCGAAGTTCAAGAACAGAATCGCTGAGCCTTACTGGGTTAAATACGAATATTCTGAAGAACAGCAGAATAAGCCCATCCACCTCACGAAGCACAGCGGTCAGGAGTTTGATATCGTATTCAGCGGTTCGCTCAAGGTTCAGGTAGGAACGAATGTTGAAATACTCAACGAGGGCGACAGTATTTATTATAACAGCTCAACTCCTCACGGTATGATTGCTGTCGGAGGCAGCGATTGCACATTCTGTGCAGTTGTTCTCCCTGGCGAGGATGTAAAGGAAGAGGAAGTCCGCGAGAGCTTTGTTCCTGCACCAAACCTCGGAAAGCTCTCCTGCGAGAAGTTTATAAAGTGCAAGGAAAGTGCTCCCGGTGTTCTTGAGAGTATTGAGTTTGAGAATACTGACTCCTTCAACTTCGGTTTCGATGTTGTCGATGCTGTTGCGGAGAAAACTCCCACGAAGCTTGCTATGCTTCATATCGATAAAAATAAGGTTGAGAGAAGATTTACCTTTGAGGACATAAAGCGCGAATCTGCAAGATGCGCAAACTACTTTGAATCGCTCGGTATAAAGCGCGGCGACCGCGTTATGATAGTCTTAAAGCGACATTACCAGTTTTGGTTTGCGATGGTTGCGCTTCATAAGCTCGGAGCTGTTGCTATCCCTGCAACACACCAGCTCAAGGACCACGATTTCAAGTACCGTTTCACGGCGGCAAATGTTTCGGCAATCATCTGTACTGCTGATGACTATGCAGCAGAAATGGCAGATGTCGCGGCAGAAAGTTGCCCGAATCTCAAAACTAAAATTCTTGTCGGTGGAAAGCGCGACGGTTGGTATGACTTTGATGAAGAATACGGCCGTTTTTCAAGTAAGTTTGAACGCTCTGAGGATACTCCGTGCGGAGATGAGCCGGCCCTTATGTTCTTCTCATCGGGAACAACAGGAAACCCGAAAATGGTTGAGCATAAGCATACCTATGGCCTTGGTCACTTTGTAACTGCGAAATACTGGCACCGTTGCGAGCGCGACGGTCTCCACTTTACGATTTCCGATACGGGCTGGGGAAAGTCGCTCTGGGGTAAGCTCTACGGTCAGTGGCTCTGTGAGGGAGCTGTGTTTGTTTATGACTTCGACCGTTTTGCTGCAACAGATATTCTCCCAATGTTTGCGAAGTATAATATAACAACCTTCTGCGCACCTCCGACAATGCTTCGTATGTTCATAAAGGAAGATCTTTCAAAATACGACCTTTCTTCAATTCACCACATGACAACAGCAGGCGAGGCGCTTAACCCGGAAGTCTTCAAGCAGTTTGAAAAGGCAACGGGACTTAAGATTATGGAAGGCTTCGGTCAGACCGAGACAACTCTCGTAATCGCAAATCTCTATGGCACAACACCGCGCGTCGGTGCAATGGGTAAGGCTTCTCCGCAGTACAATATCGACATCGTTGACCCTGACGGCAATACTGTTCCGAACGGCGAGGTCGGTGAAATCGTTGTAAGACTCGATGAGGGAACTCCGGTTGGTCTCTTCCGTCAGTACCTTGACGATGATGAAAAGATGGAAGAGTGCATGCGTTACGGTATGTACCATACGGGCGATACTGCATGGCGCGATGAGGATGGCTACTTCTGGTATGTAAGCCGAATTGACGATGTCATCAAGTCATCGGGCTACCGCATCGGTCCGTTTGAAATTGAAAGCGTCATTATGGAGCTTCCGTATGTTCTCGAATGTGGCGTATCTGCTGCTCCCGATGAGCTTCGCGGTCAGATAGTAAAGGCAAGCATCGTTCTCACGAAGGGAACAGAGCCAACAGAAGAACTCAAAAAAGAAATTCAGAACTATGTTAAGGAGCATACAGCTCCGTATAAGTATCCGAGACTTGTTGTTTTCCGCGATGAACTTCCCAAAACAATTAGCGGAAAAATCCAGAGAAACAAGCTGTAAACGCTCAAAAACTGTTGACAAAACTTTAAAATAGGTATATAATATTTACAATGATATAAAAGGCTTTGACGAAGAGTGCACAGAGGTTACGGTCCTCCAGAGAGACAGCGGTTGGTGTGAGCTGTCGGTTCTGTATTCTGTGGTTGTAGCTTCCGAGCCGGAAGGAAGAAAGTCGGTTTCCGATAAGTAGAACCTTCCCGTGATTGCTGCGTAAAGGCATAAGGCTTATTGGAGCCTGAGTGGTGCTAAAAGCACAATTTGAGTGGTACCGCGGGTGTTTTGTTTTTCTCACTCGTCTCAAAGATTAAAGACTTTGGGACGAGTGTTTTTGTTCCAATGAAAAGGAGTTATATTATGGATAATATGACAGGACTTAATTCTAAAATTTTAGAAATGGCGGCGCGTATCCGCGAGCTTCGTGAGATTGTCGGTCTTTCCGTTGATGAGATGGCTGAAAAAACAGGCGTTGAGCTTTCGGAATACCTCCGTTGCGAAAAGGGTGAGCACGACCTTAACTTTGCGTTTATTTACCGTTGTGCAGCAGCTCTCAAGGTCAATGTTACGGATATTATCGAGGGTCACAGCCCGAAGCTTCAGTCGTTTACGGTTACCCGAAAGGGAGCAGGTCAGCAGATAAGCCAGGCTCACGGAATGACTTACTATAACCTTGCTTACGCTTTCAGAAACCGTATTGCTGAACCGCTTTATGTCCGTATTGCATACGACCCGACGATTTCTGAAGACAATATCGAGCTCACGACCCACGACGGTCAGGAGTGCGATATCATCGTAGAGGGACACCTTATGGTGCAGATAGGTAAGCACCGTGAGATACTTGGCCCCGGCGACAGCATATATTATGACAGTAAAACACCTCACGGTATGATTGCGGCAAACGGCGAGGACTGCGTATTCTACGCGATAGTTCTCAACCCGAACGGCGAGCCGATTCCGGAGCTTGCTCCGGAGGCGGCGATAACAGAGCCGCGCGAGGTAAAGCGTGATACAAAAGAACGCATTTACCGCAAGTACATCGATACGGTTGAGGATGAGAACGGAACTCCGACTTCAATCGAGTTCAAGAATACAGACGACTTTAACTTCGCTTTCGACCTTGTCGATGAACTCGGCAAGCGCGAGCCTGAGAAGCTTGCGATGCTACATATCGATATAAATAAAGTTGAAAGAAGATTTACATTCGCAGACATAAGCCGCGAATCTTCAAGATGCGCGAACTACTTCAAGTCGCTCGGCATCAAGAAGGGCGACCGCGTAATGCTTGTTCTCAAGCGTCATTACCAGTTCTGGCTTGCAATGATTGGCCTCAATAAGCTTGGAGCGATTGCGATTCCTGCGACAAACCAGCTCCAGGTTCACGATTTTGAATACCGATTCCAGGCTGCAGGTGTAAGTACGATTATCTGTACTGCTGACGGCGATTGTACGCATCAGGTAGAAGAAGCGGCAAAGACCTGCCCCGAGCTTATTCATAAGCTTATCGTCGGTGGCGAGCGCGACGGCTGGAGAAATTTTGATGAAGAGTATAAGCTTTTTAGCTCTCACTTTGAGAGAACGGAAGAGTCTCCGTGTGGCGATGACCTTCTCCTCATGTTCTTTACATCGGGAACAACGGGTTATCCGAAGATTGCAGCTCACAGCCACAAGTATCCGCTCGGTCACTTCCATACAGCAAAATACTGGCACAATGTTGACCCCGACGGTCTCCACTTCACAATCTCCGATACCGGTTGGGCAAAGTCCATGTGGGGTAAGCTCTACGGACAATGGCTCTGCGAGGCGGCAACATTCGTTTATGACTTTGACCGTTTTGATGCAAAGGAAATTCTTCCGATGTTTGCAAAACACAAGATAACAACCTTCTGTGCACCTCCGACAATGCTCCGTATGCTTATCAAAGAGGATATTTCTCAGTACGATTTCTCCTCTGTAAAGCACATGTCAACAGCAGGTGAGGCGCTCAACCCTGAGGTTTACAGACAATTTGAAAAGGCTACGGGTCTCCAGATAATCGAGGGCTTCGGTCAGACCGAAAGCACGATGATTATCGGTAATATGGTAGGCGCTCCGCATAAGATTGGTTCTATGGGTAAGCCTGCTCCAATTTACAATGTTGAGCTTGTCAATGACAAGGGCGAAGAAGTCGCAGTCGGTGAAACGGGCGAAATCGTTATCAATGTAAAGGACGGCATGCCCTGCGGTCTCTTCAGAGGTTACTACCGCGACGAAGAGAAGACTGCTGAAGTTCTCCACGACGGTTATTACCATACGGGCGATACCGCATGGCGTGATGAAGACGGCTTCTACTGGTATGTCGGTCGTGTTGACGATGTTATCAAGTCATCCGGCTACCGCATCGGTCCGTTCGAGATTGAAAGCGTTATCATGGAGCTTCCGTATGTTCTTGAATGCGGCGTTTCTGCTGCTCCCGACGAGGTTCGCGGTCAGATAGTAAAGGCAAGCATCGTTCTTACAAAGGGAAAA
>JAZTWZ010000120.1:0-2087 GCA_045636165.1 Eubacteriales bacterium | reverse complement strand
AGAGATGACAATTCAAGAATTGCACAGCTTATTAAAAATGATCCTACATTTTTAAAAGAACTTGACATAGCAATTGCCAATAGCAACGGAAAAACATTGGATAAAACAATTTCTGTTTCATTTAAGCAGGGTGATTTATATTATTCCATACATAAAAACAATATAAAACTAACCGGATATAAGGATGATAATGGAAAATGGAAAATTTCTGCAAGGTTGGCTGATAAATATGATTTTACAGAACTTACTTCCTGGATGGATGGAAACGATGCAACGTTAGGAACTTTAGCTAATGACGCAGCTGTCTTCTCTCAACAATTAGGTGCGATAACTCCATATAATATTTATGTCGACTTTAATATTGAAAGGTAGAGTTTTATGAAAAAAATCTTTTTGCTCGTTTTGACACTTTTGCTTTTAGCCTCCTGCAGCAGTGTAGAGTTAAATCCCGAATGGTATCCTTCCGGATGGGCAGGTAAAGATACTATTTTTGTCTCCCGACCAAATGGGAAATTCAGCATCGGGCAATATTCTAAAAATCAAGCTCTCGCTGTAAACACCGCTGACGGTATGCATGATATACTTCTCTCTTCAGTAACTGACCATAAACGAAGCGAAGACAAAGTTTATGTATATGCTGACGAAGGTTATTGTGTTATTGATGAAACTACCAACACAGCAGAAATTTTAGTTACCGTGGAAGAGCAATATGCGTTATCCGGCACAAATGATCCTGCCGTCACATATCTGAAATCCTTTGACGATTTTTCAGATGAGGCAAAAGAGATTTTTACGGAGATGGAAGAATATTGGTCGGACAAAGCTTATCGCAGATACGGCTCTTATGACAAAATATATCCCGACGGTACAATTGTGCGTTCAGACAATGCACTAATTCTCGCATTAGTCCCTGTTGTTGCTTTTTACATACTTGTTATCGGCATATTTTTCTTTATCAGACATCTGATAAAACAAAAAAAGAAAAAATAACTCACCTTATATTAATTTACTCCGCTAGAAATTTTTGCATTAAAAAAGAGCCCGACCGTGTCGGACTCTTTTTTGTTATCTGTCTTCGCGTCTTCTGTAGTTGCGTGCATCGGGACCTGTGTAGTTGATGATAACGCGACGGTTCGGCTCAACGCCGACAGAAGATGTCGAGATGTTCTCCATGCCCTGGAGAGCGACATGAACGATATGTCTCTCGTAAGCGTTCATCGGCTCGAGAGCCTTGTTTCTCTTATACTTGAGAACCTGGCTTGCTGCACGGCGAGCGAAACGGTCGAGAGATTCGCTTCTCTTTGCGCGGTAGTTTTCCGCATCGAGAGTAATTCTCTTCTTATCAGAGCTTCCGCGGTTGATTACGAGGTTTGTGATGTGCTGGAGAGCATCGAGAGTCTCACCGCGACGGCCGATTATTCCTCCGAGGTTCGGACCTACGATTTCAAGAGAAACATTGCCGTCCTCGCCCTGCTTTTCCTCTACATGAGCATCGTCGCAGATGTAGGAGAGAACCTTACCGAGGAACTGGGCAGCATCGGAGTTATTCTCTGCAGCCTTTGTGGGAGCTGCAGCTTTCTTTTCCTTCTTGTCGGGAGCAGGAGCAGGAGCTTCTTCCTTTACCTCTTCTTCCTCGACTTCGTCATCGCCGTCAAGAGAGAAAACCTTCATAAGAATCTTTGCAGGAGTTGCACCGATTCCGAGAAAGCCCGACTTCGGGTTCTCAAGAACCTCAACCGTAACCTCCTCACGCTCAAGACCAAGCTCTGCAAGACCTTTTTCTATTGCTTCATCTATTGTTTTGCCTGTTACTTCAATTTTACGCGCCATTTTTACTTTACTCCTTCTGAAGCCTTTTTGTCGGCTTTCTTCTTATAATATAAGGTAAGCAACGGCTCCTGAATTGCTGTGAGGATGTTGCTTATGATCCAGTAGAGACCGAGACCTGCAGGAACGACAAATGCGATATATACCGACATCGCAGGCATCATAACATTCATAAGTCCGTTTGTCTGCTTTGTCTGCTCGTTCATCGGTGCACCCTGGAAGCGTCGCATAAGCCAGCCTGAGAACCAGGATGTAACACC
>JAZTWZ010000119.1:0-2186 GCA_045636165.1 Eubacteriales bacterium | reverse complement strand
ATACGAATGAACAAAATAGACATGATCGCCCGATTTTATGTTTTTAAAAATCGGGGTTTCGTTTGTTATCTGAAGTGCATTCCAGCCTATGTGCGGAATTTTCAAATCTTTCGGAATTACATCCGCTATCGCGCAGATGCTTCCCGGAATGAGTCCGAGACCGTCGTGCTCGCCATACTCATAGCTCTTTTCAAAAAGAAGCTGCATACCAAGGCATATTCCGAGGATGGGTTTGCCGCGTTTTGCCTCTTCGCATACTACCTCAGCAAGTCCTGACTCAAAAAGCTTTTTTGCGGCGTCAGAAAACGCACCGACACCCGGGAGAAGGATATGCGATGCTCCTCTTATTACTTCTGCATCTGAAGTAACACACGCTTCTTTTCCGATTTTTGCAAACGATGCCGAAAGCGAAAAGAGGTTTCCGACTCCGTAATCAACTATTGCTACCACTTAGAGAACTCCCTTCGTTGAAGGAATTTCGTTTGAAAATTCAGAATCTATTGCAACTGCCTTGCGCAGTGCACGACCGCAAGCCTTAAAAACGCCCTCGATTATGTGGTGTGAATTCTTTCCTGCAAGCTGTCTTATGTGAAGCGTTATATTAGCTTCACGCGTGAAGGCTATCCAGAACTCCTCGCAAAGCTCGGTGTCAAACTCGCCGACCTTTTCCGTCGGGAGCGAAAGCTCTGATACAAGCATACCTCTTCCCGAGATATCGACTGCTGCAAGAATTAGAGCTTCGTCCATCGGGAGGATAATATCTCCATAGCGGCAGATTCCGCGCTTTTCGCCTATAGCCTCAGAAAAAGCCTTTCCGAGCGCGATTCCTATATCCTCTGTCGTGTGGTGGAAATCAACCTCAATATCACCGTTGCAGGCAACCGCAAGGTCAAATGCCGCGTGACGGGAAAAGAGCGTCAACATGTGGTCAAGAAACCCGCAACCGGTTGCTATTTCATTGTCGCCTCTTCCGTCAAGGTCAAGCCTCAGCGAAATTTTTGTTTCCTCTGTATTTCTTACTATCTCTGCCTCTCTCATATAAGCATCTCCTTTAGCGTGTTTATGAGACTTTCCATTTGTTTTCTGCTTCCGATTGTTATGCGGACAAAATCAGAAAGTCTCGGTTTGTCAAAGTAGCGGACTAATATTCCCCTGCTCTTAAGACCAAGGTATAAGTCCTGCCCGTTTATCGCAGGGCTTTTTGCAAAAACGAAATTCGCCTTTGACGGAAGCACCTCAAAGCCGAGCTTTTCAAGCTCTCCCACCGTATATTCGCGGTTTTCTTCTATCTTTTTGCAATTCTTTCTCGTGTATTCTTCATCCTCAATAACGCCGACGCCTGCCGCCATCGTCATTCGGTTTATGTTGTACGGGTTTGTCGAGTATTTAAGCGTGTTGAGGTCAGCGATAAGCTCCTCGCATCCGACGGCAAAACCGAGTCTTGCGCCTGCCATTGAGCGCGACTTTGAGAATGTCTGCGCAACTATTAGGTTTTTGTACTTATGTATAAGCGAAACGGCACTCTCTGCACCAAAATCGACATACGCCTCGTCGATAAGCACTACATTGTCGGGGTTGTTCTGTACTATCTCCTCAATATCAGAAAGCGAAAGTGCGATGCCAGTCGGCGCATTCGGGTTTGCTATAAATATCGTCTTTCCAACCCCAAAGAACTTTTTCTTATCTATTGTAAAGTCTTCCTCAAGCGGAATCTCTTCGTACGGTACATTGTTGAGACGCGCAAACACGGGATAAAACCCGTATGTTATATCAGGGAAAACTATCCCCGTCTTATCGTCGCAAAACGCCATAACGGCAAAGTTCAGAACATCGTCCGAGCCGTTTGTAAAGATTACCTCGCGCTCGGAAACACCGAGAAGTTCTGCGAGCTTTTTCGTAAGAACCTTGCAATCGGGGTCAGAATAAAGCTGCAGTCTCTTTGCCTCCGCGTAAGCTTTTTTTACCGCCTTTTTTGACGGCGGAAACGGAGACTCGTTCGTATTGAGTTTTATATACTTCATATCCTGCGGCTGTTCGCCCGGTGTATATGGAGTAAGCTTTTTATATTTTTCGCTAAAAAATCTGCTCATTTTAATCTTCCTTAAACCTGATTGTTGCACTTCTCGCGTGCGCGGAAAGCCCTTCAGTTTCGGCAAAGAATGCTACATCCTCAGAAACCTTTGAAA
>JAZTWZ010000118.1:0-8391 GCA_045636165.1 Eubacteriales bacterium | reverse complement strand
TACATTTTTATACCCTCTCTTTGACTTAAGACTTGCCCCAGGACGGACTTCCACCGACACCTCAATCTTGCGCTCTGATTGATTTACGGTACTTGGGCATTAAAATAATATATTGCTACACAGGGTTTTACCCCGATGTCGCCTCAGTTAAGATGTGATAGTGCAGAAAGCTTTTTTCTGATTCGCTGGACTGCATTATCAATTGACTTTTCAGGCTTTGAAAGCTTCCCCGAAATCTCTGCATACGAAAGACCTTCAAGGTAAAGTTCAAAAACCTTTTTCTCAAAACTCGAAAGAAGCTTCGAAACCGCTTCTTTAAGCTCTGAATAAGTTTCTTCGCTTATTACCCCCTCCGCAGGGTCAGGAACCGTCGGCGCAAACAGCGCGTCTGCAGAAAAGGCATTTTCAAAGGATATATAGTTATTGAGCGGAAGGTTCTTCCCTCGCTGTGAATTTCTGATTGCGGAATATATTCGGTTTCGTATGCACGATGCCGCAAAGGTACGAAACGAGGTATGCCGAGTTGCATCAAACTGCGAAATCGCATTTACGACGCCTATCATCCCTTCCTGGATGATGTCCTCAAAATCACCGCCAACGAGAAAGTATGATCTCGAAAGACTTTTTACATACGACATATACCGAAGAATAAGCGCATCTATCGCGCCGTCCTCTCCACGCCTTATACGGGAGAGCAATTCTTCGTCACTCTGGCAATCGAAATTACTCAAGACGCGAACCACCAATTCTTAAACCAATATCTCTTTGTATTATAACCAAGTTCTTTTTAAATGTCAAGCAATAATTACATTTCTTTTAGTGTTTTTTGTGTTTTTCGCAGTATCTTCCCATTTTTTCAACTTTTTCGCCACATTTTTAAAGTTCGAGCTGACCCTCGAAAGGTATACCCAGATGGTCGTATGCCTTCTTTGTAGCACATCTTCCGCGAGGAGTACGACTTAAGAACCCAAACTGCATAAGATACGGCTCAACTACATCCTCAATCGTTATCGCCTCTTCACCGATTGTCGCAGCAAGCGTATCAAGACCGACAGGGCCGCCACCGAAGTTATAAATGATACTTTCAAGAACGCGTCTGTCTGTCATATCGAGACCGATTTCGTCAATCTCAAGAGCGTCAAGCGCCATATCGGCAACATCGCGCGTTATCTTTCCGTCAGCACGCACCTCGGCAAAGTCGCGGACTCTCTTTAAGATTCTGTTTGCGATACGCGGAGTTCCACGGCTTCGCTTTGCAATCTCCGCAGCTCCCAAATCATCCGTCCTTATTCCGAGAATGTCAGCACTTCGTCTTACTATATCCTTAAGTTCTTCAGGAGAATACAGCTCAAGGCGCATAATTACTCCGAAGCGGTCACGAAGCGGAGAGGTAAGCTGACCCGCTCTCGTTGTTGCTCCGATAAGCGTAAACTTATGAAGCCCGAGTCTCACGCTTCTGGCAGACGGACCTTTTCCTATTATTATATCAAGTGCATAATCTTCCATCGCAGGGTAAAGGACTTCTTCTATACTTCGATTAAGTCTGTGAATTTCATCAATAAAAAGTATATCGTTTTCATTAAGGCTCGTAAGAAGAGCTGCAAGGTCTCCCGTCTTTTCGATAGCAGGGCCTGAAGTCGTTCTGATATTTACGCCCATCTCATTTGCAATAATTGTCGCAAGCGTTGTTTTTCCAAGTCCCGGAGGACCGTAAAGGAGAACATGGTCGAGAGCTTCTCCGCGCGAGCGCGCCGCTTCGATATATACCGAAAGCTTATCTTTTACCTTGTCCTGACCTGCATACTCGGCAAGCGTTTTCGGACGGAGAGTGTTTTCGTTTTCGTCGCGGTTTGTAAGCATAGAAGAAACCATGCGCTCTTCTTCAGCATATTCCGCAGGACTCGGACTATTGAATTCGATGCTCATTTAAACTCTCCCCCTATCGCATAAGCCTTGCAAGCGCAAGCTTTATAATATCCTCTGTGCTCATTCCTGCCGTATCCGCACCGCGAAGAGCCGAGGAGATTTCGTCTCTTCCGTACCCAAGCGAAAGCAGCGCCTCTGCCGCCTCACCTTCCACCGATGAAGTCTGCGGAGAAACAGGTATAGCTCCAATGTCTTTTACATCAATCGAAGCTTTTGCAACCTTATCGCGAAGTTCGAGAATGATTCTTCCTGCAAGCTTCTTACCAACTCCGTTTGCAGCTAAAATCGGCTTATCGTCACCTGTTGTCAGCGCGAGCACAAGCTGTGACGGCGTTACCGCAGAAAGGATAGAAAGCGCAACACGCGGACCAACTCCCGAAATGGAAATAAGAAGACGGAACATCTCAAGCTCATCACGGTCAGAAAAACCGAAAAGCTCAAGCGCATCCTCACGGACATTGAGATAAGTATAAAGCTTTGCGATACTTCCGACATCGACGGCTGCAAGAGTCTGCAGGGATGCGTTACACGTAAACCCGACTCCTCCTACATCTATAACAACCGTGCCGTTTCCGACCTCGGCAACCTTTCCGTTTAAGTAGCTGAACATTTCCGTTTCCTCCGAAATTATAAATTCATAAGAAGGCTTCCTGTTGTATTCGCGTGGCAAAGCGCAATCGCAAGCGCATCGGCCGCGTCATCAGGCTTTGGAATTTTCGCAAGCCCCAGAAGCCGTTTTGTCATATCCTGAACCTGCAGTTTTTCCGCTCTGCCATATCCTACAACAGACATTTTGACCTGAAGCGGTGTATATTCAAACACCTTTACACCACTCTTAACGCAAGCAAGCAATATAACCCCTCTTGCCTGGCTTACATTTATCGCAGTTTTCTCGTTTGTATTGAAATAAAGCTTTTCAATCGCGACATGGTCAGGCTTGAACATTCTGAGAAGCTCACACATATTATCGTATATTTCAGACAATCTGTCCTCAATCGCAATTCCTGCTTCCGTCCTGATAACGCCATAAGCGCCAGTCTTCATTCCGTTTGTATCAATAAGGCCGTAGCCTATTATCGCGTAACCCGGGTCTATTCCCAGAATAAGCATTAGCCTCTCCCCTTTTTCTTCGGTCTTCTTCCCTCAAACGGACGCGCGGCATTGGCCACTTTCTTTCTTACAACCTGTCCTTTGTCGGGTCTTATAAGACAACGCTTTGCATTTCCTATAAGATCCTCGCGACCTGTCTTTTTAAGCGCCTCTTTAACAAGCGCTCGACATTCCGGACGACGCCACTGCAAAAGAGCTCTCTGCATCGCCTTTTCAGACGGGTCCTTCGGGACATACACGCTCTCCATAGTCATCGGGTCGATTCCCGTATAGTACATACAGGTAGCAACTGTTCCAGGAGTCGGATAGAAGTCCTGAACCTGTTCAGGCATGTGACCTATGCTGTTTAGGTACTCTGCGAGCTTTACCGCATCCGAAAGCTTACATCCCGGATGGGATGAAATAAAATACGGGACAAGGAACTGGTTTTTCTTATATACTTCATCAAGCTCGAAGAACTTCTTGTAAAAGCGTCGGTAAACATCAAAATGTGGCTTGCCCATATATTTGAGGACATTGTCGCATGAATGCTCAGGCGCAACCTTGAGCTGGCCGCTTACATGATACTTCACAAGCTCGCGGAAGAACTCATCAGACTTATCCGCCATAACATAGTCAAAGCGAACACCCGAACGGATAAAGACACGCTTTATCTTCGGAAGCTCACGAAGCTTGCGAAGAAGGCTTATATAATCGTCATGCGAAACATTGAGGTTCTTACACGGAGTCGGTGCGAGGCAGTTTCGCTTGCACATACCTCTCTTTTTCTGCTCCTCGCAGGAGGTGTGTCTGAAGTTTGCCGTAGGACCTCCGACATCGTGGATATACCCCTTGAAATCTGGCATTTCAGTAAGCTTTTTTGCTTCCTCAACAACCGATTTGTGGCTTCTTGTACTTATCATTCGCCCCTGATGGAACGCAAGTGAACAGAAGTTGCATCCTCCAAAACAACCACGGTTGTGGATGATTGAGAATTTAACCTCCTCAATCGCCTTTACTCCGCCCATTTTTTCATAAGACGGGTGGTAATCTCTCATATACGGAAGACCGTAAACATGGTCAAATCGCTCGGTCGTTATCGGATACTGCGGTGGTGTCTGAACGATATACATATCGCCGTGCTTCTGCGCGATAGCGCGTCCTCTGACCGCATCCTGCTCTTCCTGCTCTATTTTTGCCGCAAGAGCGTATTTTCTCTTATCCTTTGACACCTCATCAAACGATGGCACGGTAACAAACGGATATATACAATCATCAAGCGTTTCTGATTTATATACAGTTCCTCTTATATTCTTGATTTCCGAAACAGGAATGCCTGCAGCTAAACTCTCTGCAAGCTGAACTATCGTATCCTCGCCCATTCCGAACATCAGAATATCAGCGCCCGATTCTATAAGCTCGGATCGACGCACCGTATCTGCCCAATAATCGTAATGAGCGAAACGACGCAAAGACGCCTCCAGACCGCCTGCGGCAATCGGGATGTCGGGATAAATGCTCCTTACCGCACGGCAATATGCCGAGAGAGCACGGTCAGGGCGTTTCCCCGCTACTCCCCCCGGCGTATAATCGTCACGGCGGCGGCGATTTTTCGCAACGGTATAGTTTGCTACCATCGAGTCGATATTTCCTGCTGTAACAAGAACACCAAGGCGCGGTTTTCCGAACGCTTTGATACTTTCTTTGTTCTTGATATCAGGCTGTGAGAGAATCGCAACACGGTATCCTTCATCCTCAAGCACACGCGAAATTACGGCAACGCCAAAGCTCGGGTGGTCAACATACGCATCCCCCGTTATATAGAGGAAGTCATACCATTCCCATCCGCGTTTTTCCATATCGCTTTTACTTACTGGAAGAAAACCGTTCTGCATAAAACTTTCTACATATCCTCTCTTCGCATTTTCATCTCATTCCACTCATCACGAGTTATGAGAATCTTTCTCGGCTTTGAGCCTTCAAACTCACCGACTATTCCGCGCTCTTCCATCTGGTCGATTATTCTTGCGGCGCGGGAATAACCAAGCTTAAGCCTTCTCTGAAGCATTGAGGTTGAAGCCTGACCTGACTCGACAACAACATCTATTGCTGCTGTGAGCATCTCGTCTGCATCCTCGTCGTCAGCAAACGCATCTCCGCTGCCACCTTCGTTCTTCTCAACCTGCTTTTCAATCTGGTCGATAACATCCTGGGAGTACTCTGCCGTGCTGCCCTGCTTTACATAATCAACGACATCTTCAACATCGTCTGACGAAATGAAGCAGCCCTGAACACGAGTCGGCTTTGATGCGCCCATCGGCTCGTAGAGCATATCTCCTCGACCGATAAGCTTTTCAGCACCCATGCTTCCGAGAATGATGTTTGACTCAATCTTTGATGCTACCGCAAAAGCGATACGCGACGGAATATTTGACTTGATAACACCTGTAATAACATCAACAGACGGACGCTGGGTTGCGATTATAAGATGCATTCCTGCCGCACGAGCCATCTGGCTTAGTCTCATAATCGAATCTTCGACATCCTTTCTCGCAACTACCATAAGGTCAGCAAGCTCGTCTATAACGATTACGATGCTCGGCATTGGCTCTGCATCACCTGTTTTTGCAACAACCTTGTTATACGACTTCATATCGCGGACTCCGCGCTCAGAGAAGAGCTTATATCTCTTCATCATTTCAAAAACTGCCCACTGAAGCGCACCTGCAGCCTTCTTCGGGTCTGTAACAACCGGAACGAGAAGATGCGGAATGCCGTTATAGACACCAAGCTCAACCATCTTCGGGTCAATCATAATGAGTCTGACCTGCTCAGGAGTTGCACGGTAAAGAATACTGATAATAATGGAGTTTATACATACAGACTTACCGGAACCGGTCGTACCTGCGATGAGCATGTGCGGAAGCTTTGAGATATCACAGACGATGCAGTTACCTGAAATATCCTTACCGAGAGCAAATGCAACATCGCTTTCGTTCTTTGTAAATTCATCTGACGCGATAACCTCGGAGATATTTACAACCTGAACACTCTTGTTCGGGATTTCAATACCAATAAGCGGTTTATTCGGAACAGGAGCGATAAATACACCCGAAGCTCCGAGGGAGAGGGCAATATCGTCTGCAAGTGATGTAATCTTCGCAAGCTTTACACCTGCATCCGGTTGAACCTCAAAACGAGTTACCGACGGACCTCTTACGATATTTACAACCTTTATGTCAACACCAAAGCTTCTTATAGTTTCACGAAGCTTTATGCCGATGCTCTGAAGCTCGGCAGATGCAGAAGTTACATTTGGCACTTCAGGAGCTTTGAGAAGCGAAATCGGAGGATATGAATAAATAGCTTTATTCTCTTTGCTTTCAGAAACGCCACCGTCTTCAAAATTCTCTGCTGCTTCTAAAATCTTGCTGTTCTTTTCAGCTTCTTCCTTTTCGCTCTTTTCTATGGCGTTTATTATGTCTTTCGTGAAGTTTTCCTCATTGATTCTTATTTCCTCATCTTCGTAATCGACAGGGGCTTCTTCTTCAAGAATCACTTCTGCAAGGGGTCTCACCTTGCTCGGAGGAAGCTCAAGCTCGCCTGACTGTTCCTCAGGCTCGGGCTCGGGAAGTTTTTCTTCATCAAGCGGAATATCAATAATCGCGCGCTTACGGCGGGGCGGTTTTGAAACTTCCTTCTCCTCAACCTTTCGCACAGGCTCTTCTGTAGCTTCATCCTCTTCTTCGTATTCAACCTCATAATGAAGCCCTGTGAAGAAGTTCTTTAAAGAATCGTAAACTGCCATAATAGTAAGATCAAACGCCGTGAGAATTACAAAAAGAGTTGCTGCTACAAACAGTATAACCGTCGCAATGCGGCTGATTGAGGAAACGAGAAGTGCTGCAGGATATCCTGCAAGGATACCGCCGCCACAAAGAGTTCTGCCCGACTCTACCATAGCTCCGAATGAAAGATCCGTCGTTCCTACAAAGGCATGGGCTACTGCACCTACAAGATACGGGATAAGAAGAGTTGCTATTACCCTTCCTTTTATCGGCTTACCTCTGCAGATTATGAGAAGAACGCCGACCATTATAAGCGCAAATGGAAGGACAAGGAAGCCTACGCCAAGAGACGAGCTCACAACAGTTCCTATGAAATCGACAAAGCCTGCCTCGACCTTAAAGAGAGCGAGGAATGTAAGAAGCGAGAAAAAGAACGCGACAAACGCCCATCTCTGATTGAGCTGGGCTCTTCTCTTCTGAGTTATACGGGTAGTCGTTTTCGCTCTTTTTCTTGAGCTTGTCCTCCTTCTCGGAGTGCTTTGTGCTGTTGTCTTTCTTTTCTTTTTAGAAGCCATATATGTAACACCTCAAAGTTTAATAAACGCCAGTATATATTTTTACTTATACATTATACCATAGTTCAATTCAAAATGCCAGTATTATAAATGCAAAAATACCGCGGAATTTCCGCGGTATTTTTAGTTTATTTACTTTCTTACGATTATTGCGCGGTCGATGAAGAATGCATTTTCATCTTCCTTGTTTCCGCCGTAAATCTCGCCCGTAAACTTCATAAGGAGATATACATCGCAAGCATCCATCGGGAACACCGTAGAAATACCCTTGAGGCTTATACCGATTTCTTCCGGAAGTCCGAGTTTTGCATCGAAGCTCTCGGAAATTCCCGAGATTGAGCCAATCTTATAGAGATTGTAACCGCCGAGGATGATATCTTCGCGGTAGAACTTGCGCTGTTCCACAATGTCGGTGTCAGTACCCGTACCGTGGCGAAGTTCAAACACAAGTGCCTGCGTGCTCTCTGCATACTTTGATGTCGGATAAAGCGCATACGGCGCACGGCTGCTCGTTGCCGCATCATAGCTTACTTTGAGAACTCTCTTGTCACCGTCGTTTACTGCAACGCAACCAAAGCCCTTTTCAAATGCATCAAGAGTAAACTTAACCATATCTTTAAGCGGGAACTGGTATATATCATCCGAGTTCTCGTCTGCAAGCTCCTCGGGGATATCGAACTTTTCTTCCTCTGTGGGAAGATTTCCGAGATATTCAAGGAACTTTTCAGTTCCCGACTCCATTCCCTTTCCGTACGGAGTTTCGTTATGCGCTCTGTATTCTTTGAAGAGTCTCTCGCGGACTTCCATTACATCAAAATCAAACGGAACTCCTTCTTCCTCTGCATTCTTCTTATAATCAAAGAAACGGATGAGGATAGCAGTATCAACCGAGCGTCTGAGCCAATCGACACGCTCTGCAAAGATAGCCTCGCCGTCAACCTCTGCGCGAGCAAGAGAAAGAACGCGATCAGCCTCAATCGCTGTGCGGAAATCTATGTAGTTAAACGGGCTGT
>JAZTWZ010000117.1:0-3059 GCA_045636165.1 Eubacteriales bacterium | reverse complement strand
GTTGATTTTGACCTCGAAGCGGCTCGTGCTGCATACAACAAAACCCCCGATGAGGTTGTAAAAATTCCGCTTACGATAACTGAACCGAAGGTATATACAAAGCATCTTGAGGTTAACTTGTTCAAGTATTGCCTTGCAGATGTCGAAACTCACTTCAGCCCGAAGAAGGTTTCAAGAACGGCAAATGTCCGCCTTGCGGCAAAGCTTGTAAACGGAACGATACTCAACCCGGGCGAGGAATTTTCCTATAACAAGGTCGTAGGTCCGAGAACTGCTGCGCGCGGATTCCAGGAGGCTGCGGTATTTGCACAGGGCGAGGTTGTTGACGGTATCGGCGGCGGCATCTGCCAGGTTTCATCGACTATCTATATGGCGGCGCTTCGTGCCAATATGAAGATAACCGAGCGCAAGAACCACGCGTTCTATGTTGACTATACGCCGAAGGGCGAGGATGCGACGGTTGTTTACGGCTCGATAGACTTCAGATTCAAGAATACGAGCGAATACCCGATAAAGATTGTCGCAACTTCAAAGAATAACTATATAAGAATACAGATTATGGGAACTGAACCCGACGAAAAAGTAACCGTAAAGCTTACAAAGAAGACACACTCGACAACTCCGTTTACAACAAGGGAAAAGAAGAGTGCTTCGCTTAAGGCAGGAGTGCGCGAGGTTGAGCAGAAGGGTCAGGAAGGCCTTTCTATGAGCGTTTACCGCAATGTCTATGACAAGAACGGAAAGCTTATAGAGTCGTATCTTGAAAATAACTCAAAGTATAAGCCGATGCCGGAAATCGTCCTTGTAGGAACGGGTGCTGCAGCTCCGACGGTTGCACCGGCTCCTGAGGAGACTGCACCGGTAACACCTCCGACAGAGGAAGTTCCACCGACTGCGGAAACAGAGCCAGAGCCTTCGGAAACTGTTCCCGATGCAACTCAGGATACAACCGGAAACCAGCAGGAGCATGCAGTGGAAACACCTGCGGAAGAGGCTCCTGACTGGATAGGAGATCAGGGAGAATAAAAATGGAAAAAACTTATGCAAGAAAAATGATAAAGGCGCAGGCGTGGGCAAATCTCAGCGGAAACTGGTTTCGGGCGTTTGTGGCGATACTTCTGCAGTCGTTTTTTGCTTTGGCGATAGTGTCGCTTTTGCCGATAAGAATTCCGGCTCGTGAGGAGATTTTAAAGGCTGCAGGCGACACGGCGCAGTTAATCCGCCTCTTTATGCCGAATGCCATAACTTCAAAAACAGTTGCGCTTATTATTACGACTCTTGTTCTTTATCTCATAGTCCTTTCGCCTTTTTCAATAGGGCTTTGCAGGTTTTATCTCAAAGCGTCAAGGGGAGAAAAGGGAAAGATTTCAGATGTGTTTTCAGTTTATACGAATCTCAAGACGGTCTTTTCTTCGGTCTGGCTTACGCTTCTCGTATTCTTTATCTCAAGCTTCTGGACTGTGATATTTATGCTTATCCCGATGGCACTGATGTTGTGTGCATCTTTTCTCAAATCTGCACTCCTTCTTTATCTTTCAGTTCTTCTCGTTCCGGTTGCAAGTTTTTTCACGATTTTCTGGAACAGCAGATACAGCTTTGCGAGTTACATTTTTGCAGAGGGTAAGTTAGGTGCATTTGCTTCTCTCCGTGAGTGCATTTCACTTATAAACGGAAGAACGAAAGAATGTCTTGCGCTTCGCGCATCTTATCTTTTGTGGAATCTTGCAGCAGGGTATATCCCACCGCTTTCGCTTGTTTATTCGACACTTTCGGGAACGGTTTATGCAAAATATCTTTCCTATTTCAGAGGAGAGCCGTTTGCGGCAGAGAATAATATTCCACCAATATCATAGCTTTCTGAATATTTTTTCAAACTTAATTGACAAATAAAATTTATGGTGGTATAATCAGTAAAAAAAGGAAAGGCGAGTATTGTAATGACACTTTCTCTTAAGGCATCAGCAATATTTTATTACTTTTACTTTTACTTTTTTGCAAAGCGAAAGTAAAAGTGATTTCTGTTGCTCAAAAAGAGAAAGTTCTTTATAAGACTTTTTAAGGCTTTGCAGTAGAATCACTGTAAAGCCTTTATTTTATTTCAGGGAGGAATAAAAATGATAGCGGTACTTAAAAGAGATGTTCCGAAAGCGCAGGTTGATAATTTAATCGCGTGGCTTAACGAGCAGAATATAAAGGTTCATCTTTCGGAAGGAGAGTTCCAGACGGTTCTCGGGTTTATCGGCGATACATCAAATGTTGATGTTGAGCTTATTGAGGGGCTTGATATCGTTCAGAGTGTTACGAGAATTACAGAACCGTTCAAGAGCGCAAACCGCAAATTCCATCCCGAGAATACTGTTGTCGATGTTGGCGGCGTAAAGATAGGCGGCGGAAACTTTGCTCTTATCGCAGGTCCGTGTTCCGTTGAGTCTGAAGAACAGATTTTGGGAATCGCAAATTCCGTCAAGGCATCTGGCGCAACTCTTCTTCGCGGCGGCGCATTCAAGCCGAGAACTTCTCCCTATGACTTCCAGGGCTTAAAAGCTGAGGGCATCGATTTTCTCCTTGAGGCAAAAGAGGCAACGGGTATGCCGATAGTTACGGAAATTATGAACGCAAACCATCTGCATTTGTTTGAGAATGTAGATGTTATTCAGGTTGGTGCGCGGAATATGCAGAACTTCGAGCTTTTAAAGGAGCTTGGAAGGACGAATAAGACGATTCTCCTCAAAAGAGGTCTTGCAAATACTCTTAAAGAGCTTCTTATGAGTGCAGAGTATATTATGGCAGGCGGAAATGAAAATGTAATTCTCTGCGAGCGCGGTATCCGTACCTTTGAAACCTACACGAGAAATACGCTTGACCTTTCGGCAATTCCGATGCTCCGCGAGCTTACACATCTCCCCGTAGTTGTTGACCCGAGTCACGCAAGCGGAATTTCGAGACTCGTAAAGCCGATGGCGCTTGCGGCAGCAGCATGCGGAGCTGACGGAATTATGATAGAGGTTCATAACGACCCGAAGCGTGCGCTTTGTGACGGCGCGCAGTCGCGTACGCCC
>JAZTWZ010000116.1:0-3872 GCA_045636165.1 Eubacteriales bacterium | reverse complement strand
CCCGCCGTTTTCATTTGATACGGTCCGTGAGCTTAAAAACCTCCGCATCTGCCATCTTACATACACAAACGAGGAAACTCACCGAATCATCCGCGAAAATCTCCACCGTTCCCCGCTCTTTTCGGGTAATATCAAGGGTGTAGGTCCGCGTTACTGCCCGTCTATCGAGGATAAGGTGATGCGCTTTGCGGATAAGTCACGCCACCAGCTCTTCGTAGAGCCGATGGGGCTTTCTACCGACGAAATGTATATTCAGGGGCTTTCATCCTCGCTTCCCGAGGATGTCCAGCTTCTTATCGTTCATTCTATCAAGGGTCTTGAGAATGCCGAAATTATGCGCTTCGCTTATGCGATAGAGTATGACTGTATCGACCCGACCGCGCTTGAGGCAACGCTTGCGGTAAAGACTATCCGCGGTCTTTTTGGTGCCGGTCAGTTCTGCGGAAGCTCAGGCTATGAAGAGGCCGCAGTTCAGGGACTTATTGCCGGTATCAACGCCGCAAACTTCATTCTCGGAAGAGCGCCGTTTACGCTCGACAGGTCAGAATCGTACATCGGAACTCTCATTGACGACCTCGTCACAAAGGGTACGAACGAGCCGTACCGTATGATGACCTCGCGCTCGGAATACCGCCTCTATCTCCGTCAGGATAACGCCGATTTGCGTCTGACCGAGAGGGGATACGAGCTTGGGCTTGTTTCAAAAGAGAAATATGAGAGAATGCTGAATAAGAAAAGCGAAAGCGAAAAGGAGCTTCTCCGCCTTGAGAAGACGATTATTCCTCCCGGTGAGGCGATAAACGACTTCCTTATGGCGCGCGGAACGAGCCCGCTTACAACGGGCGCAAGCCTTGCAGACCTCATCCGCCGTCCGCAGCTTGATTATGCAGCCCTCGAGCCGTTTGACAAGAGGCGCGAAAAGCTCTCTCCAAACATCGTCGAAACTGTTGAGATTTCGCTTAAGTATGACGGATATATAAAGCGCAGTATGGCTCAGATTGAACAGTTCAAGCGCCTTGAGGAAAAGCATCTGCCCGACGATATCGACTATATGTCGCTCATCGGCCTTCGCACGGAAGCAAGACAGAAGCTCACAAAAATCCGTCCGAAGTCGGTGGGTCAGGCATCGCGAATCTCAGGCGTCAGCCCTGCCGATATAACGGCACTCCTTCTTTATCTCAAGCAGAAAGGAAGCAAGTAACTATGGAAGCTTTACTTAACGATATTTTCAAAAGCCTCGACATTGAGGCAGAAGCAAAGCCTTTTATAACCTTTTCTGATGCGCTTATCGAAACAAATAAAGTGATGAACCTTACGGCGATTACCGAGCCGCGAGAAGTCTGCATCCGCCATTTCGCCGATTCGATTTCTCTTTTGAATGCTTATGACTTTTCAGGTAAGCGCGTTATAGATGTCGGTTGCGGCGCAGGCTTTCCAGGGCTTCCTTTAAGGCTTGCAAAGAGCGATATTTCGCTTACGCTTCTTGATTCTCTCGCAAAGAGAATAAACTTTCTCTCTTCCGTCTGCGACAAACTCTCGATTTCGGATGTCGAGCTTCTCCACGCACGAGCAGAAGAGCAGGCTTTGAAGGAAGGATACCGCGAAGGATACGATATAGCGGTTTCACGAGCAGTGGCAGACCTTTCGATGCTCGCTGAAATGTGTCTGCCGTTTGTAAAAGTCGGCGGCGTTATGCTTGCGATGAAAGCGGCAGACTGCGAAGAGGAGATAAACCGCGCGAAGAATGCAATCAAAACACTCGGCGGTCAAATTGAAAAGAGAGTTGACTACCCTCTTTATGATACGGGCATTACCCATACAGTTCTTATCATAAGAAAAGTCTCGGAAACTCCGAAAAAATACCCCCGACGCTTTGCAAAAATAAAAGCCAGCCCGCTATAATAGAAATAAACCCCCAGTGCATCAACGCACCGGGGGTTTATCTTACATTCCCAAAAAATCAAGCATTTTGTCAACCCTTACTTCAGTTTCCTTGGATATCTTCCTGCGGAGTTCCAACTCTCTGAACATTCTCTTCCTTTTTTCTCTGGAAAACAATGATAATATACGAATTATCCATACAAACGGTAACAAGATCTTGCATTTTTGTAATACAACATATTTATATTTTAATATATCATACGAAAGGAAAATTCGCGAGAATAGATACCCGTTTTTTCCGCCTTTTTTGCTCTGATCTATCTTTATGCGATTTGATTTCGTTCCGTATATTCCACCTTTTAATAAAAACTCTTCTATTAATCTGGATCTTTCTGACGGTTTTTCTGCTCCAAACCAAACCTCAATACAATGCACTATACTATCATAAAACTCCTCACATTTAGCCATTTTTAACATAGAAAGCAACTTTACATTATCATATTTCATTTCTTTTATTATGAAATATAAATCAATGAACGGTCTTATTCCGCAACCTCCACGTAAAAAGTGATTCACCATATGTGCGATATGGTGAAAAATGTAAAACTCCGGAGTTTCAAGTTTATGATATTCCCCTTTTTCGGACCCTATACAATAATCCCAGACTTTTATCAATAGCTTATCGAGATCCTCACGCTTCTCTTTGATGTTATAATGCAACTCTAAATGAACACCACTAGGAGAAAAAAGAGAAATATCATGAAAGTCAACTGTTTCCCTTCTCGTATAACTCAGATTTGCAACAAGTAATCCAGCTGCTCTTTGCAAATCTTCTTCTCGCACAAGAACATCAATATCACAACTTGTACGCATATACGGATCAGGATAGTATTGTCTGATAACCGCTCCTTTAAGTGGAATAAATTCTATTTTGTTGCTTTCAAACAGGTTATATATACTCTGTTGTTCACGTTCAATGTTCATGTACCTGTACAAAGCCGTAATTTGAGATTCTTTATATTTTTCTGTAATTTTTTTACCTTTAGAAAGAAGTCCGTTTTTAAATAACACTTCCGAAACAATTTGTGTAACATCGTGTTCTTCTGATATATTAAATAACTTTTCAATAACTTCCGGCAAAAATTCAGCCTTTATTTTATCGTCGATTTCAGACCCTGTCACAAACGCTCGAAGCACAACGATAAATATTTCTGTGATAGATAACATTTTCCTTCATCCCTATATTATGATTATTTTTTTCTCCAGACCATCTTATCGACAATTCCCGTATAAGACTGGATAATCTTTACCACCTTTGTCGAGACATTTTCCTCAACATAAGTCGGAACGGGGATACCGTGGTCTCCGCTCGCGTTCATATCGACCGCAGTTGTGACTGCGCGGAGAAGGCTTTCCTCATCAATTCCCGCAAGGATAAAGCACGCCTTATCAAGAGCTTCAGGACGCTCTGTCGAAGTTCTTATGCAAACCGCAGGGAAAGGATGACCTACACTTGTAAAGAATGAGCTTTCTTCAGGAAGTGTTCCGCTGTCAGATACAACCGCGTAAGCGTTCATCTGCAATTTATTGTAATCGTGGAAGCCAAGAGGCTGATTCATCCTGACGCGCTCATCAAGCTTGAAACCGCTCTTCTCAAGACGGTTGCGGCTTCTCGGATGGCACGAATACAGAATCGGCATATCATATTTCTCAGCAAGCTTATTGATTGCCGTAAAAAGGCTTGTAAAGTTCTTTTCGGTATCGATATTCTCTTCTCTGTGAGCTGAGAGCAAAATATACTTTTTCGGTTCAAGACCGAGACGGTCAAGCACATCGCTCGCCTCAATCTCAGCAAGATTCTGATGCAGAACCTCTGCCATCGGAGAACCCGTAACATAAGTTCTCTCCTTCGGAAGCCCGCACTCGTGAAGATATCTGCGTGCGTGCTCGGAATATGCGAGGTTTACATCCGAGATAATATCAACTATGCG
>JAZTWZ010000115.1:0-11520 GCA_045636165.1 Eubacteriales bacterium | reverse complement strand
TTGAAAGCGCTTTCTGAGGTTGACTATAATGTTCTCCTTATGATAGCCGGAACAATGGGAACGGTTACTCTCTTTATTGAAAGTAAGATGCCTGCCCGTCTTGCAGAGGTTCTTATAAAAAAAGTTCCTGATGTAAAGTGGGCAGTTGCGATTCTCTCGCTCTTTGCGGGAATTGTCAGCGCATTTGTTGATAATGTTGCAACGGTTCTTATGGTTGCGCCGGTTGGTCTTGCTATTGCAAAGAAGCTTAAGTTCTCACCTGTTCTTATGCTCATTTCAATCGCTGTTTCCTCAAACCTTCAGGGTGCAGCAACGCTCGTCGGAGATACTACCAGCATCCTTCTCGGCGGTGCGGCTGATATGAATTTCCTTGAGTTCTTCTGGATGAACGGTCGTCCTGGTATTTTCTGGGGAGTAGAGCTTGGTGCGATTGCATCTGTTCTTGTTCTGCTGTTTATCTTCAGAAAAGAGACACAGAAAATCGAAGCTTCGGTTGAAACTGAGGTTGAAGATTATTTCCCGTCATGGCTTATGATAGGAACGGTTGTTCTTCTTATACTCGCGTCATTTGTGCCGGAGCCGCAGGGCGAAGTTCTCGGTACCATTTACGGTCTCCGCAACGGTATAATCTGCGTTGCTCTCTGCCTTATCGGTATTATCAGAAGCTACATAAAGACAAAGTCAGGCGCACTTGCAAAGAAGGTTGTTGAAGACTTTGACCGCGATACAATTCTTCTCCTTTTTGGTCTCTTTATCGTTATCGGCGGAATAAAGAGCGCAGGCGTTATTAATGCTATTGCAGATGTGTTCAAGACTATTGCAGGCGGAAGTCCGCTTATGCTCTATATCCTTCTCGTTGGAGCATCGGTTGTTCTTTCTGCGTTTATCGACAACATCCCGTATGTTATGACAATGCTTCCCGTTGTTACGGGTATTGCAAACGGAATGGGGCTTGACCCGAATGTATTCTACTTCGGACTTCTCATCGGTGCAACGCTTGGCGGAAACCTCACCCCGATTGGTGCATCGGCAAACATTGCCGCAATCGGTATTCTTCGCAAGAATGGCGAAGAAGTTAAAACGAGCGATTTCCTCAAGATTGGCGTTCCGTTTACGATTTCGGCAGTTGTCGTCGGCGCTGTATATACCTGGCTCGTCTGGGGCGTATAAAAGAGTAATTAGTTCTAAACCCACCCGTACGGGTGGGTTTTTGTTTTATACAAGCACGGGCTGTATCTGCGATTTTGAAAGTGCTTCTTTTAAAGTCTCTTCAATTTTTGTCATATCGGCAACAAGCGAATTCGGCTTTCCAAGTGCATCATCCTGCCCGTAGGGGACAAAGAAAATGTTCTTTGATGCGGAAAGAACGCCGATGTTTTTGAGGTTTGCAGAAAGACCGTCGTTGGTTGAAACGGCGATGATAAGCGGACGACCGTTTCTGAGATGTGCCTTTGCTGCCATTGTAGCTGATGTATCGCATATTCCGCATGCAAGCTTTGCAATTGTGTTGCCGGTACAGGGAGCTATGATAAGCACGTCAAGAAGCTTTTTAGGACCGATAGGTTCGGCATCGGGGATGGTATGAATGATTTTTTTGCCCGTGATTTCTTCGATTTCTGATATGAAATCTGAAGCTTTTCCGAAGCGAGTGTCCGTATTGTATGCAGTTTCTGACATTATCGGAACAACATCATATCCCGATTCTTTAAGCTTTTTAATTTGAGGGACGACTTTCTTGAAGGTGCAGAAAGAACCGCACAGACAAAAGCCGACCACGATAGTTTCCATTGACTATTTCCCCCATTCGTCGAGAATATTGTAAACAGTGCTGCGAAGGCTTTCGGCGGCAGTGGAGGGTGCTACTTTTCCCGGAAGAGAGAGGGCGTGAACTGTGGAAAGCCCAAGCTCATTCGCAAAATCAAAATCTACGCCACCGGGGCGTGATGCGAGGTCGCAGATGAGGACATCGGGTTTTATACATGTAAGGGCCTCTCTGTCGAGAATTTTTGCCGGTATGGTGTTGAAAATTATATCAAACCCGGAAAGGTATTCTTTTATGTCGCAGGTTTTAATGGGAGTATATCCGTATGCAGATATCCAGGCGAGATCCCCCGGCTTTCTTGCGGAGGCGGTGACCTTTGCACCGAGGCCTCGAAGATACGCTGCAAGAAGCTTTCCAATATGACCAAAACCGAGAACAAGGCAGTTTGAGCCGTTAAGCGTTGTATTACGCATCTGCATTGCAACGGAGATTGCGCCTTCTGCTGTCGGAACTGAGTTCATAACGGTAAAATCTTCGCGTTCAAGACAGTCAAACAGGCGTATGCCGCATCTTCCTGCAGTTTCAAACATATCGTTGCTTATCTTCCCTCCGATTACAGTCTGACCTGTGGGGAAAACTGAAAAAAGGGAGCTTATGTCGTGCTCGGAAGTTGAAAGCGGCGTGTTCAGAAGTCCTTTTTTGTCCTTTATGGGAACGGGAAGAATAACGCAGTCAACGCTTTTTGAAAGGGTTTTTATGTCTTTCTCGCGTATTATTCCATCCGAAAAACTTGCATTTTCAAGCGCATAAACAAAAACACGGTGACCGTCAGCGGAGAGAAGTTCTGCAAGACGAACATGGCGCGAATCTCCTCCGACGATGGCGAAATCGAGTTTTTCTGTCATATAAAATTCATCCTTTCCTTGCGCAGGGCTGTTTGTTTTTGACTCCGTTACAGTATATTATAAAAAAGGAAAAGATGTGAAAACAGCACCACGAAAATTCTTTCGTGGTGCTGTTTTAAATTCAAATCAGAAAACTAGGAAATACGCGATAACTGCGATTCCGAGGACGATTCTATACCAGCCGAATGCTTTGAAGTCGTGCTTTTTTACATAGCTTGTAAGGAATTTTACGGAGATTATCGAAACGATATAGGCAACTGCCATCGCGATAATCAGGAGAAGCCATTCGGAAGAGGCGAGGACATAGTCGTTTGTGACAATTTTTAGAAAGCTTACTCCGAACATGACGGGTATTGCGAGAAAGAATGAAAACTCAGCGCTCAATGAACGCGAGCAGCCGAGAATCATAGCTCCGAGGATTGTAGCGCCTGAACGGGATGTGCCGGGAATGATTGAGAGAACCTGGAACAGACCAATAAAAAGGGCTGTTTTGTAGGTCATCTGATTCATTTCTGTTATGCTCTCGTTCTTGCGGAGCTTTTCTGCAAATAAGAACCCGATACCGTAGATGATGAGCATGAAGCTTACCACAAACGGGGTCGATATTTTGTCCATAGCGTCGTTGAACAAAAGCCCAAGAACTGCTGCCGGGATGCAGGCAACGATGACCTTGAACCACATCTGCCAGGTGTCACGCTTTTCCTCACTCGTTTTCGACGGGGAGAAGGGGTTCAACTTTTTAAAATAAAGCGTCGCGATTGCAAGTATTGCACCGAGCTGTATGACATATAGGAAAATCTGCGAATTGAAAAAGTGCGTCGCGTCAATTCCCATAAACTCGTTTAAGAGAATCATGTGACCGGTGCTGCTTATCGGAAGCCATTCCGTAATGCCTTCGACGATACCGAGAATAATAGCTCTTAAAATATCCAAATTAATCAACTCCTGTTTTTGTTTAAGCTGTGAGAAATCTTTTTAAAGGCCTTAAGCATAAAGAACAAAACTACGATTTCAAAGGGGAGAAGGGTAAGGTTTTTATAAAGATGGTCGATGAGAATTACCGAATATCCCTTTGAAGAATAGAGAGCTGCAAGCCAGTAGGCGTTTAAAAAGCCGTTTATAAATATGTTTATGATTGCGCGTGATGTAATTATTCTCCAGAGCTTTATCTCTTTTCTGTAGAGGAAAAGAGCGAAGATAGCGCAGGTGAGAATCTTTGATATCGCAAAGCCGGGATGATATGCGCCCATAGGCTTTATGAGATATCCTACAAGGTCGCAGGCAAATGCCGCAAGCGCAGACGGAACTATACCAAAGCCGTACCCGAGAAGCGCAAGGGAAATGAATGCGACAGTGTATTTCTGGGTTGAAAGCGTAAAGACTGAGAGAGAATCAAGTGCAATATAGAGAGCAATAAGCGCCGCACACATAACGATGGAACGGGTTGACTTAAGCTCCTTTGCAGATTCCGCAAGGTATAATTTCATAAGAAAAGCCTCCCTGTGATTTTGGTTCATCACAAAGAGGACAGTAAAACCGTTTGATTTTTTAAGCAGCGGGATGCGAAAATATCACGGTAACGCAAGATGCGTAATTCGTCCGAGCGACAACTCCCCGTTCGCGCGGCACTGGCCCGATATTTTCTACTCTGCCTTTTTGTGACAAAAACAGTATAACATAAAAAAATAGCTTGTGCAACAAGTTATTTCGTTGCACAAGCTGTTCTTTTAGAATTACTTCTTGAGAAGGTCGCGGATTTCGGTGAGGAGCTTTTCCTCTGCTGACGGCTCAGGCTCTGCCGGAGCTTCAGCAGCAGGCTCTTCCTTTTTTCTACGAAGTCTGTTTATAACCTTCACAACGAGGAAGAGGCAGAATGCGATGATGAGGAAGGAAATGATTGCGTTTATAAACTTTCCGTAGAGAATAGCGTTTACAACCGTGCTTCCGTCCTCTGCAACTGTTTCGGAAAGCTTTACTGCGAAGCTTGAAAAATCAATGTCTCCGATAAGCCAGCCGACAACAGGCATAATAATATCGTTTACGAGTGAGTCAATGATTGCTTTGAAAGCAGCACCGACTACAACACCTATTGCCATGTCGATAACATTTCCGCGAGAGATGAACTCCTTGAATTCTTCGATGAATTTGATCTTTTTCATTTTCTTTATCCCCTTTTTCTTTTATTTGTCTGTAATTGTTTCTTTAAGAGAGCCTGCAAGCCCTGCGAGACCCTGAATGTCAGAAGGTATGATAAGCTTTGTTGCGTTGCCGTCAGCAACAGCCTGGAAAGCCTCTAAAGCCTTGAGCTTGATTACGGAATCGCTCGGGTTTGCTTCGTTAATAAGAGCGATTGCGCGTGCGACAGCTTCTTGCGTTTTGAGAATAGCTGCAGCCTGACCTTCAGCCTCAAGAATCTGCTTTTCTTTTTCACCTTCAGCGTCGAGAATCTTTGACTGCTTCTCGGCGTCTGCACGGAGAATACGAGCTTGTTTTTCGCCTTCGGCTTCAAGAATCTGAGACTGCTTTACACCCTCTGCTTTTAGGATAGCCTGACGGCGTTCGCGCTCAGCCTTCATCTGCTTTTCCATAGCATCCTGAATTTCGCGCGGCGGAATGATATTCTTAAGCTCGACGCGGTTTACCTTGATGCCCCACGGGTCAGTTGCTTCGTCAAGGATGGTACGCATCTGTGTATTGATAATATCGCGTGAGGTAAGCGTCTGGTCAAGCTCAAGGTCACCGATTATGTTTCGGAGAGTTGTAGCGGTGAGGTTCTCGATTGCTGAGAGAGGGTGCTCAACGCCGTAGGTGTAAAGCTTCGGGTCGGTTATCTGGAAGTAAACAACGGTATCTATCTGCATTGTGACATTGTCCTTTGTGATAACCGGCTGAGGAGGAAAGTCAACAACAAGTTCCTTGAGCGAGATAGGTGCGCGTGCGCGTTCGATAAAAGGAATCTTGATGTGGAGACCGACGCCCCAGGTCGTCTTATAAGCACCGAGACGCTCAACGACTCTTGCTGATGCCTGATGGACGATTACGATGTTTGAAACTATAAGGATAAGCGCGAGAACAATGAGAATAAAAAGTATAGTCATAAACTCTTTCCTTTCTTTGTTTTTTATTGTGAAAGCTCAACGATGAGCTTAACACCCTGAATTTCGAGAACTCTTACAACGCTGTCTGCAGGGATGATGTCGCCGTTTTTACTTCTTGCGCTCCATACCTTGCCTTTGATTTTTACAGCGCCGCTTTCTTTGAGATTGTTTATCTCTTCTTCACAGACCCCGACCTCGCCGATTAACATATCTGTATTCGTCGGAGTTGTTTTGAGAAGGCGTGAAGAAACTGCGCGACGGGTAAGGATAAGGGAGATGATTGATGCCACGAGAAAAACTGCAATCTGAAGCCACGGGGCTGCGTGAAGCGCTGCTGCGATGAGAGCAAAAAGTGCGCCGACAGCAAACCAGATTGAAACAAGTCCTGCTGTGCAGGCTTCTACGACTGCAAAAAGAATGAGCGCGATAAGCCAGAAGTATGTGTTCATATAGTTCACCTCACAAAAATTAATCGCGATAGAGTGCTATATTTTCAATAAGACCGTTTTTTGTGTGCAGCATGAAGTTTGAGCCGTCTTCATTATACCAGCAGTAGATTTTCGTTGCGCTTTCAGGACCTTCTTTTTCGTAAATGCAGGAAAGCTCAAGTGGTTGTGAACCCATTTCTTCTATCGCTGCGGTAACGAACATATCTTTTTTGATATCGTGAATCTTGTCACTTGCATATCTGCCTGAGAAGGGGATGAGGTTGGTTTTAGTGTTAAAATAAAGGGTTTTTGACAAAATCTTTTCTTCTTCGTTGAAAACTACTGAAACGCCTGCTGATTTTGTGGCGTTAAAGTATGTAAGGAAAAGAACTGAACCGTAATCGTCATAAGACGGTGTGGGTTCTCCGAAACGCGAGTCAAGGTCAGCTTTTGTAGCTTTGTAATCGACCGTTGAATAAAGCGAATAAAGCTCTTCATAACTCTGGGGAGCGGGGAGAGTGTCTTTTGGTGTATCGTCTATATTTTCGTAATCTGACGGAATGCACGAGCAGAGCGCAAGAACAAGTATGAGAAAAAGAGGAATCAGTTTTTTCATAAGAGAATCTCCTTGTAAAAAATTTTCCACAAACTTCCGCGAAAAAAAGCGTAAGTTTGGAGATAATATTAGTGAAAGGGAAGTGGTATTATGATGACTCCCTTCTGGAAGGGAATGACGGCAGGATTGATAGTAGGAAGCACTCTCGCGATTTCCGTAATGCCGAAAAAGAACAAGGCTTGCAGCTGTATGAAAAACAAAACGGGCAAGATACTGAAAAGCGCGGGAAATGTGATTGACAGCATACAATCAATCCTGTGAGGCGGGGAAGACTCCGCCTTTTACATATACCTGAATATATTATACCACAATTCCAAACGCAATCTGCGTTTGCAGCGGCAACGCCGCAATTTCTTGCTTTGCAAGAAAAGAATTAGTGATACAATAGGTTCAGGGTGCGTGCATAAGCACGCGTGCCTTTGGCACTGAAAACGCTTTGCGTTTTCCCTGAGATTATTATACCATATAATACAATAAATAAGCGAGAAAAATTTTTGTTAAAAAATGAAAAAAAGTGCTTGCATTTTCTTTCTGTATGTGGTATTATAGTTAAGCTGTCAAGAAAGATATGCGCTGTTAGCTCAGCTGGATAGAGCGTGTGGCTACGGACCACAAGGTCGGGGATTCGAATTCTCCACAGCGCGCCAGTCGGTTTTCTGTAAAGAAAACCGACTTTTTCTTTTTTATCATTGACAATGCACCCTGTTTTATTATACAATATTATAATGAAAATGGCGTATTGTGTACGTTAACTATCCGAAAGAGGGTATGGAATATGAAAATAATTTATAGTAACGGTACAGTTGCCGAGTGCCCGAAGGAGGACGAGCTTCAGGTTCTTCGTCACTCTGCAGCGCACATTATGGCACAGGCGATAGGAAGACTCTATCCGGGTGCACATTTTGCTTACGGTCCTGCTACCGAAAAGGGTTTTTACTACGATGTTGACCTCGGCGATGCAAAGCTTACTGATGAAGATTTGCAGAAGATTGAGCAGGAGATGCGTAAAATCGTTAAGGAGAACCTTCCGATTAAGCCGTTTATCTTGCCGCGTGACGAAGCCATAGCTCTTATGGAAGAGCGCGGTGAGAAGTATAAGGTTGAGCATATCGGCGACCTTCCTGAGGATGCTGAAATAAGCTTCTATCAGCAGGGCGACTATATTGATATGTGCGTCGGTCCGCACCTTTGCTACACAAAGGCTCTCAAGGCATTCAAGATTACCGACCAGTCAGGCGCATACTGGAAGAATGATAAGAATAACAAGATGCTTACCCGTGTAAAGGGCATTGCCTTTGCATCTCAGCAGGAGCTTGAAGATTACCTCAAACTTCTTGAAGAAGCAGAAAAGCGTGACCACCGCCGTATCGGTAAGGAAATGGGTCTCTTTATGTTTGCTGAAGAAGCTCCGGGATTCCCGTTCTTCCTCCCGAAGGGTATGCAGATCAAGAACTCGCTCATCGAATACTGGCGCGAGATTCATACACGCGACAATTATGTTGAAATCTCAACTCCGCTTATTATGAACCGTCACCTCTGGGAAACAAGCGGACACTGGGACCACTATAAAGACAATATGTATTCGACAACAATCGACGAAGAGACTTTCTGCGTTAAGCCGATGAACTGTCCGGGTGGCGTTATGGTTTACCGCGCACAGCCCCACAGCTACCGCGACCTTCCGATTCGTGCAGGTGAGCTTGGTATAGTCCACCGCCACGAGCTTCGCGGTGCGCTCCACGGTCTCTTCCGCGTCCGTTGCTTTACTCAGGACGATGCGCATATCTTTATGCGCCGTGAGCAGATTACAGACGAAATCGTCGGCGTTGTTAACCTTATTAACGAAGTTTATGAAAAGTTCGGCTTTAAATATTCTGTTGAGCTTTCAACCCGCCCTGAAGACAGCATGGGTTCTGATGAGGACTGGGAGGCAGCAACAGAAGGACTCAAGAACGCTCTTGAAAAGCTCGGTCTTCCGTACACAATCAATGAGGGTGACGGCGCGTTCTACGGTCCGAAGATTGACTTCCACCTTGAAGACTCTATCGGCAGAACATGGCAGTGCGGAACTATCCAGCTCGACTTCCAGATGCCGCAGAACTTTGAACTTGATTACATCGACGAAAACGGCGAGAAGCAGCGTCCGATTATGATTCATCGCGTATGCTTCGGTTCAATTGAGAGATTTATCGGCGTTCTCACTGAGCACTTCGCAGGTAAGTTCCCGGTATGGCTCGCTCCGACTCAGGCAAAGGTTCTTCTCGTTTCAGAGAAGAGCGCAGAGTATGGTAAGGAAGTTTACGAAGCTCTCCGTGCAGCAGGTGTCCGCGTAGAGATGGACAACCGAAACGAGAAAATCGGTTATATGATTCGTGAAGCTCAGCTTGTTGGTCGTGTTCCGTATATGGTAATTATCGGTCAGCAGGAGGTCGAGAATAAGACTGTTTCTGTAAGATACCGCGATACAGCGGCTAATGAGACAATGTCTCTCGACGCATTTATCGAAAAAATTACAAAAGAAATCAAAGATCGCGTATAAAATCAAAACGCCTTGTATGTATGTGCATACAAGGCGTGTGGTGTTTAAATGTTGTAGAGGTAAACTCCCGTTTCTCCGTCAACCTCATCGAGGAGAACAGAGACAAGCTCATTTTTTGAGGTAGGTATGTTCTTTCCAACAAAATCGGGGCGGATGGGAAGCTCGCGATGACCGCGGTCGATAAGAACGGCAAGCTGTATCGACTTCGGTCTTCCAAAACGGAAAACGGAATCTATCGCGGCGCGTGCTGTACGACCTGTATAGATAACATCGTCAACAATGATGATGTTGTAATTGGTTACATCGCAGGGAATCTCGCAACCTTCAGAGGTAGGAAGCGGTTGAGACTCCGAAAGGTCATCACGGTAGAGCGTGATATCTGTATGACCGAAGGGGACATCAATTCCTTCAAACTTCTTGATGTTATCGCGGAGCATTTTAGCAAGCGGAATTCCACGGCGTTTGACACCGAGAAGGCAAATTCCTTCCGCACCTCGGTTTTTTTCGATTATTTCGTGTGTTATTCGGGCAACCGAACGATGAAGGCTTGCTTCATCCATAATTTTTGCTTTTAATTCCATAAACAAAACTTCCTTTCGAGAAGTTATTACATTATATCAAATGGCAAAAATATAGTCAAGTAAATTTATTATGTACAGGAGAGGTAAAAATGAACAGGAAAAAAGAAATCATAAGAGCTTTGAAATTTTTATTCTTTTCAGCAAGTGCAGGCATTATTCAGATACTCAGCTTTACTCTGCTTAACGAAGTATTTCACCTGAATTATTGGGCGTGTTATCTGCCGTCGCTTTTGCTTTCAATTGTATGGTGCTTCACGATGAATCGGAATTTCACTTTCAAATCTGCGAACAATATTCCGATAGCAATGGCAAAAATGCTTTTGTTCTATGCTGTGTTCACACCGACAACGACAATTCTCGGAAACTTCCTCGTCGAGGAGCTTTTGTGGAATGAGTATATCGTGACGGCAATGAATATGATTCTCAATTTTGTTTTAGAGTTTCTTTATCAGAGATTTTTTGTATTCGGAAAGAGTATTGATACGAAATAATTGCTCTTGAAAAAAGTTTGAAAACCTTGTATAATTTAGTAAAATAAAAGTTTTATTTTAGTAAATTATCAGGTGATAAAATGAAAAAGTTAACTATTAAAGAAATAGCCAAAATGGCAGGGGTTTCGGTAACTGCCGTATCTTTCGTTCTGAACGAAAAGTCCGGTGTAAGTGAAGAAACAAGGAAAAAAGTTCAGGCGATTATAGAAGAAACAGGCTTTAAACCGAGCCTTAATTCAAAGAGGCTTGTTTTAAATAAAAGCTTCAATATAAGTCTTATAGTAAACCCATATTCCTCTCCGTTTGAAGATTTGTTTTACTTCGAGATAATGAACGGAATTTTGAATCAGGGAACGAAACACGGCTATAACATAGTTATCAACAAGATAAGAAAAGGCGAGCTTCCTGATGCTGTTTATTCGGGCGATGCTGACGGTATGATTTTTATGCAGGATATCACACCTGCGATGAAGAAAAAGGCGATTGCGAGTGGCGTTCCGTTTGTTGTAGTCGATACCCACGATGCCGATGCTTCGCTCATTTCCGTAAGTGCCGATTACACGAAGGCGGCACATATTGCGACGACTTATCTTATAGAAAACGGGCATAAGAACATAGCCCTTCTTTCTTCAAATATCATCCCTGATTTTTACAAGCAAACGCTTCAAGGCTTTGCAAACGCTCTTTTGGAGAATTCGATTGCGGTTCTGCCAGAGTTTGTAGATCAGACGGCATATAACGAGGAGAGCGCGTACTTTGCGGCAAAGGAGCTTTTATCGCGTGACAACCCACCGACAGCGATTCTGTGTGCAATGGATAGCTTTGCAATAGGAGCGATGAAGTGCATAAAGGAAATGAATCTCTCTGTTCCCGACGATGTTTCGCTTATCGGTATCGACGATATCCTGCTTGCCCGTTATATCGAGCCGAGCCTTACGACGGTCAAGATTGACAAAACCGAAATGGGTGTCGCTGCAATGGACCTTCTTCGGCGCCAGATATCGGGAAAACCCGTTAAGAGTTACTCAATCCCGATGCAGCTTGTGGTCCGCGATTCAGTAAAGAAAAAAGTGTAATAACATAAAACAGCCGAGTGGAAT
>JAZTWZ010000114.1:0-7088 GCA_045636165.1 Eubacteriales bacterium | reverse complement strand
CTCACTTCAGCAGCGCTTGGCAGAGTGCTTATCGCGACATCTCTTTTAGGCAACGATATGAAGAGTGATGAACACTCGCTTACTGTCAGAATAGATGGTGACGGACCGATTGGTGCGATAGTTGCGGTTTCTGACAGTAACGGTTATGTAAGAGGATACTGCAGAAATCCGCATGCTGACCTTCCGGTTCGAGAGAGTGACAGAAAGATAGATGTTTCCGGCGGTGTCGGAAAAGCAGGTACGCTCAGTATTATAAAAGACCTCGGTATGAAAGAGCCGTACATCGGACAGACTGGTCTTGTGAGCGGTGAGATTGCAGAGGATATTACGGCATATCTCGCAACGAGTGAGCAGATTCCGTCTGTTTGTGCGCTTGGAGTTCTGGTTGACCGCGACTGGAGCATCCGTGCTGCAGGTGGATATATCATTCAGCTTCTTCCGGGCGTATATGACGATGAAATTGACCGCCTCGAAGAATGCATCAAGCAGGCTCGCGCAGTTACGGAGTGTCTTGACGAGGGGATGAGTCTTGAGGAGATGCTCGAGAAAACGCTCATCGGTTTTGATATCGAGATTCTCGACGAAGCTCCTGTAGGATACCGTTGCACCTGCTCGCGCGAGAGAACTCGCGGCGTTATTATGTCGATAGGCGAGGATGAACTTCGTACGATCGCGGAAGAGGACGGAAAGGCTGAGGTTGCCTGCCAGTTCTGTGATAACAAATATGTTTTTGAAAAGGATGAGCTTTTAGAGCTTGTTGAGGAAGTCAAAAAGAAAAAAGAAAACTAAAACGGAATCGGACAATGAAAATTGTCCGATTTCTTCTTTTTTATACACGGCAAAGCTCTACTCTGAATAGGATGTTTCAGAGATGAAAATATGAGCGGAGGTATGATTTATGGATAACGACCTTTCGGGTTTTGCAAAAAATCTTTCTGATACGCTTGGCGGAAACGGGAAAAAGAAGGCTCTTGAAAATATAATGCGCCTGCTTTCGACGGATAGCGGGAAAAGAGTTATGGCGTCGCTTCTCTCGGATGGCGGAGAGAGAGTAAAGCGTGCGGCTGAGGCGGCGAAAAGCGGAGATGTCAGCGGAGTGGAGAGCATAATCTCGGCGATGGCAAAGACTCCAGACGGGGAAAAGCTTATTTCTGAACTTCGGGAAGATTTCGGAAAATCACAAGGAAGGTGATTTCTTGTGGCGGAGCTTGAAAATATAATAGGGAGCATAATGTCTTCTCCTGAAAGCCTTGAACGGATTATGGATGTTGTAAAGCTTTTTGGAGGAGACGAAAAAGAAGAGAAGAAAGAGGAGAAAATGACGCCGTCATCGCTTGCAATAGGCGACATTGCAGGTGGGATAGACCCTGAGATGATAACGAAAATTATGGGCCTTTTAAATAATTACAATGCAGAGGATGACAGGAGAATAAAGCTCCTTTTTGCGATACGGCCATATATAAAAGAGGCTGACAGCTTCCACATCGACCGCGCGATTCGGATAGTGAAGCTCGCGCGCGTGGCTCGTGGCGCGCTTGAGAGTTTTCTGAAACAGGGGGGATGACGGTGTATAATAAATATTTTTCGGATGACGGAAATGCGTTTTCGGAGTTTTACAGACAAGTCGATTATGACGAGAGAAAAGAGGAGGAGAGAATACCGCTTCTGCAGACTGCTGAAAAAAAGGAGAAGCAGGGCTTTGATTTAAAACGCCTGCTACACAGTATAGATGTTGAAAAGGTGGGAATCTTGCCGATAGTTCTGCTGCTTCTTTTGCTTATAGATGTTGATGACGATGAGAAACTTCTCATAATCGCGCTTGCAGTAATTTTTGGGATATAAAAAACAGCATCTGCTTAAAGCAGATGCTGTTTAATCTGATTACTTGAGAGTTTTTCCGTCGGGCAGAGTGAAGTTTTCATCACTCTGTGCGGTAATGCTTGTCTGGACTGATGTTATTGAGTAAATAACACTTCCTGCCTTGTCGAGCGTTTCACCGTGGACGAGAAGTCCTGTAAGCGCGGAAACCCAGTACCTTTCTGTGTATTCGGTGTGTGGGCTTTTAAGCTCTGCGAAAATACAAGGAGAGTTGTCTTTTGTTGCAAGCCCTGCTTTTGTGATGTTTGCATCATCTGCGTTCAGGATGTCCTCGTATGTCATCATCATCTGGGCATCGTCGGGCTCAAAATCGCCTCTTGAAACTGTGTGATATGTCCGGTTTCCCGAACGCCAGATGTACACATTGCTCTCGGTGTAGAGATAGTGCATTGTCTGGGAGCTTGAAGAAGAAATAAGCTCAACCTTTGAAAGAGGACCTTTTACCCAGCGTCTTCTTGTGTAGGTAGCACTTCCTGAAGCGTGGGAAAGAATGCTCTGCGTTTCGGAGAAATATTCAGACGGTCGCGCCATTGCGGAGATAATGTTTTTGACATTGTTTTTATCAATCGTAACGGCACTTGTAATAAGAGCTTCGTTCGTGTTTACAATGCTCATTTCAGGGGGGTATTCGGGAACGGTGTTCATAAGGTTTGAGGACATGTCGGGAATAAACAACAAAAAGAGAATAAATATTATGATACCTGCGATTGCAAAAATCAGCGTGGTATATGTTTTTTGCTGTTTATTCATATGCATTCCTCTCCTTTTATTTAAAGTCTGCGGGCTTTTCTCCTTCGCCGGTAAGTTTCCAGATGATTGCATCTGCAATTCTCTTTGATGCGTTACCGTCACCGTAGGGGTTTACGGCGTGAGCCATTTTTTTGTAAGTGTCATCATTGTCAAGAAGTTCACATGCCATATCCCTGATTGTTTCACGCTCGACACCTGCAATCTTTACTGTGCCTGCATCAACTGCTTCAGGGCGCTCTGTTTCACATCGCATAACGAGGACCGGCTTTCCGAGGGACGGAGCCTCTTCCTGAAGACCGCCTGAGTCTGTAAGGATGAAGTGGGCTCTTGCCATGAGGTTGTGCATATCGTCAACATCTATCGGGTCGATAAGGTGAACTCTCGGAACATCACCGAGAATTTCGTAAACTGTTTCGCGAACAACCGGGCTTAAATGAACGGGGTAGATGACCTGAACATCGGGATGAGATTCAATGATATCGCGGACTGCGTTCATTATGTTTCTCATAGGCTCACCGTAATTTTCACGTCTGTGAGCAGTCATAAGAATTGTGCGGTAGTTTTTAAAATCTATTTTGTTGATGTTTTCATCGTGGAATGTGTAGTTGTCTGAAACGGTATATTTGAGCGCGTCTATAACGGTATTACCTGTTATGAAAATGCCGTCGCAAAGAGCTTCGCGCTCAAGATTCTTTGCATTGTTTATTGTCGGGCAGAAGTTTAAGTCAGAAATGTTTCCGATAAGCTTTCTGTTCATTTCCTCAGGATACGGCGAATATTTATCAAATGAACGGAGTCCTGCTTCGACATGGCCAACTGGAATCTGATGGTAAAAAGCGGCGAGTGCGCTGACAAAAGCAGTTGAGGTATCGCCGTGAACAAGTACGATATCGGGTTTAACCTTTGAAAAAAGCTCCTCAAGACCTGAAAGTATTTTTGTTGTGATTGTCGAAAGCGTCTGTTTCGGGGTCATGATATCGAGGTCAAAGTCGGGCTTTATATCAAAAATTTTCAAAACCGAATCGAGCATCTCGCGGTGCTGTGCAGTAACACAGCAAAGAGAGTCTATGTTTTCGCGCTTGTTTAATTCGAGAACAAGCGGTGCCATTTTGATAGCCTCGGGTCTTGTTCCGAAAATAGACATAACGGTAAGTTTTTTCATAACAGTTACTCCTCTTTAAGAATATAATATTATTCTATACCAAAAATATAATTTTTGCAAGGTTTACAAAAAATCGAAAGGCTATTGAAAGAAAAAAACTAATTTAGTATAATAGAAAAAAGGTTTCTTGATATGATTTAAGGAGCGGAGGATAATAGATGTTGCCGTCGATTAAAAAGATGGGGCTTTCGTCTGAGGAGTTCTGCGAAAGACTTCTCAAGGAGAAATGCGTTGCGGTTATTCTGGAAAATGCTTTCGGCGACAGCGGTAAAGGCTATGTAAGATGCTGTTATGCGGCGTCGATGAAGAATATGGCAAAGGCTCTTGAAAGAATAGAAGAATTTTTAACGACTTTATAAAATAGGAAGTAAATTATTATGCGATACGGATTTGCAAAAGCTTATGCAAAACTTAATTTGACACTTGATGTTCTCTCTCGCCGCGAGGACGGGTATCACGAGCTTGAAATGATTATGCAGAGTATCTCGCTTTACGACTCGGTTTCGGTAAGGATTGGTTGTGGTGGGGGAATAACGGTTGTTTCGAATGTCCGCCATATTCCGAATGATGAAAGAAATATTGCATACAAGGCTGCTGTAGCATTTGTAAATGCTACGGGAAACGATTGTGGTGGTATATATATCGCGATTGAGAAAAGAGTTCCGTCGAGTGCTGGTATGGCAGGTGGAAGTGCGGACGGTGCGGCTGTTCTGCGTCTTTTGTCTGTGCTTTCGGGAGAGAATCTTACAGATTCAAGGCTCTGTGAAATAGGGCTTGCGGTTGGTGCGGATGTTCCGTTTTGTCTTATGGGCGGAACTTCGCTTGCTCACGGTAAGGGTGAAAAGCTTTCTGAACTCTCGCCGATTCCTAAATGTTATTTTGTAATAGGAAAACCTAAACGGGGAATGTCAACAAAGGCTGTTTTTGAGAAAATTGACTCAGAGCCTATTTCTTGCCGCCCCGATATAAAAGCAATTACGGAGGCTATCGAAAAATCGTCGCTTTCTGATATTGCAAGGTCGGTTTACAATGTTTTTGAAGTGCCTGTTTCGCTTGAAGTGCCTGAAATCTGCGACATAAAGAAAACTCTTCTTGAAAACGGCGCGATGACTGCTGCGATGACGGGCAGCGGAAGTGCGGTTTTCGGAATGTTTGATTCAGAGACTGTTGCAAAGAGCGCGGCGAGTGTTTTGTCAGAGAAATACACAGATGTGTTTGTTGCAAGTCCTGTTCCCGGCGAAAAAGTCAGGGAAGTTATGGTTTGTGAATAAATAAAAGAAAGAACCTGTTTCGGTTAAATCGAAACAGGTTCTTTTTGCTTTTCAAGACTCTTTTTCCGAAGAGCGTCCATTCTCATATCAAGCTCAGCGCTGAGCTTTGAACAGAGATAGAGCTCGTGAGCCATATTTTCTGTAAACGGAATGTCTTTTTTGTATTTGAGCTGATGCTCGAGAGAAGCCCATGAATCCATTGCGATTGTGCGGAGCTGAATTTCGATTTTCATTTCTCTCTTTTCGTGCATAAGGAAGATAGGAACAGAAACTATGAGGTGAAGACTGCGGTATCCGTTTTCTTTCGGGTTTTTGATGTAGTCTTTTGTGGTTATAAGTGTTATGTCATCTTGTGAGAGGAGCGCATTTGCCAGAGAATAAACATCGTCTGTAAAGGAACATATAACGCGGACTCCTGCGATGTCGTTTAAGTTTTCTTCGATTGAAGAAAAGGTTATCGGTAAATCTTTTGTTTTGAGTTTTCTCAGCATACTGTCAGGACTCTTCAGGCGGCTTTTGATTCCGCTTATCGGTGTGCGGTCGTGTTGGAGAGAAAACTGCTCGCCGAGTACATTGAATTTTGTTTCGATCTCCATTATCGCACAGCGGTAATACGCCATCAGTGTCTGAAAGTGTTCGATGGCGTTTTGTAGCTCAAGAAGCTTTTCTTCGTTTTTAAATAAGTTCTCGAGAAGAGGCATCTGGCCGGCTGAGAAGATTTCTTTTGGTTCCTGCTGCATATCGGACCTCCGTTCTGTTATCTGAAAATAAGGTAACATTATTGAGGTGAAATGTCAAATAAATATTTTGTAAACAAATCTTCACCACTTTGCACCACGAAGCAAAAATGGGTAAAAACTGATGGTAAAAATTGCTATATCTGCGATATGAGAGTTATATTTCTTTTGTGTTACAGAAAAAAACGAAAAAATGTAATAAAATTTTAAAAAAACTCTTGCATTTTCTATTAGAAAAGTTTATAATAAAACTACAAGTGGAGCGAAGTGGTGAAAGGTAGGTGACAAGACTTTATGCGTGGTGAATTTGAACATGTTATTGACGAAAAGGGAAGAATGTTTATCCCGTCGAAGTTCCGTGCTGAACTCGGCTGCAGATTTGTTCTCACTAAAAGCGTAAACAATTGTCTTGTCGCATATCCTACTGCTGATTGGGAAGCTTTTGAGGAAAAACTCAAGTCCTACCCGTCAAGCAAGTCAACACCGCTTCTTCGTTTTTTTGTAGGCTCTTCCCAGGATATGGAGCTTGACGGTCAGGGTAGAGTCCTTGTTCCGCAAAAGCTTCGTTCGTATGCAGGTCTTGAAAAGAATATCGTTGTTGTCGGTATGATTGACCACCTTGAAATCTGGGATGCAGAAGCTTGGGAGAATGGTATTGTTTCTCCTGAAACTGCGAGCGAGCTTATGGAAGAACTTGGTATATAGAGATGGCAGAGCTTCACTTTCCTGTTATGCTCTCTGAATGCATAGAACTGCTTGATATAAACCCGAACGGAACATATATCGACGGCACATTCGGAAGAGGTGGTCATTCGAGCGAGATAGCAAAGCGACTTTCCCCTTTGGGAAAACTGATATGTATCGACCGCGATATGTCGGCTATTGAGTATGGCAGAGAACTTCTTGGTGATAATTCAAATGTTCATTTTATAAAAGGCGATTTTTGTGACATACCTGAATTGGTATTGGAGAAGGTGGACGGGATACTTCTTGACCTCGGTGTTTCGTCCCCTCAGCTTGATGAATCTGAACGCGGATTTTCATATATGGCAGACGGCCCTCTTGATATGAGAATGGACCAAAGCCAGAGCCTTACAGCTTCTGATATCGTAAACGGTTGGAGCTTCGAAGAGATAAAAAAGATTCTCTTTGGATACGGCGAGGAGAGATACTCCGCTAAAATTGCTTCGGCGATTGTAAGAGAACGCGAGAGAAAAGAAATAAGATCAACCCTTCAGCTTGTGGATATTATAAAAGGCGCGATGCCGGCGGCTGCGCTTCGCGAGAAGC
>JAZTWZ010000113.1:0-7626 GCA_045636165.1 Eubacteriales bacterium | reverse complement strand
TCCATTATATCATATCACTTTTTGAAGCAAATTACAATGCGTTTTATCGACAATTTAAAAAATACTTGACACGATTTTTTGGTAGTGATATAATGATTCCAAACCGTTGAGGAAGAGTAAGTAGAGTCTGTTTCCTTTCCCAAAGAGAGCCGCAGATGCTGTGATTGCGGCGGAAAAAGCAGAGTTGAATGGGCTTCCGAGGGCAATCAGAAAGATTTATTCGAGTATGTGCGACGGAGTGTGGCTCTCCGTGAACAAAGGTCTGCATATGTCGGTATGCGTAAGTGGGTGTTTTTGCACCAAGCCGGGTGGCACCGCAGGATGTTTACTTATCCTGTCCCAGCAAAAGCTCTGGGACAGGTTTTTTTGTCCCCTATGAAAGGAGAAATTGCAATGTCAAACGAAAAAATTCCCTATAAAATTTATCTTGAAGAATCGGAAATGCCGAAATATTGGTACAACCTCCGCGCAGAGATGGAAAAGAAGCCTGAACCGCTTCTCAACCCTGTGACACACAAGCCCTCAACTGCAGAGGAGCTTGAAGCTGTTTTCTGCAAGGAGCTTGTAAAGCAGGAGCTTGACGAAACTACGGTAAACATCGAGATTCCGCAGAAGATTCGCGATTTCTATAAGATGTACCGTCCGTCGCCGCTTATCCGTGCATACTGCCTTGAGGAAAAACTTCAGACTCCGGCGAAGATTTACTATAAATTTGAAGGAAACAACACGAGCGGAAGCCATAAGCTCAATTCAGCAATCGCTCAGGCGTATTATGCAAAGGAGCAGGGGCTCACGGGTGTTACCACCGAGACGGGAGCCGGTCAGTGGGGAACTGCGCTTTCGATGGCGTGTTCTTACTTTGGTCTTGACTGTAAGGTATATATGGTAAAATGCTCATACGAGCAGAAGCCGTTCCGCCGCGAGGTAATGCGTACCTACGGCGCATCGGTTACTCCGTCTCCGTCTATGGAAACCGAAGTCGGAAAGAAAATTCTCGCCGAGCATCCCGGAACTACGGGAAGCCTTGGCTGTGCAATAAGCGAAGCTGTTGAGGCGGCAGGAAACCTTGAGGGATACAGATATGTCCTCGGTAGCGTTTTAAATCAGGTTATGCTTCATCAGTCGGTTATCGGTCTTGAAGCAAAAGCTGCACTTGATAAATATGGCGAAACGGCAGATATAATCATCGGCTGTGCAGGCGGCGGATCAAACCTCGGCGGTCTTATCGCGCCGTTCATGGGCGAGAAGCTCCGCGGCGAGCGCGACTACAAGTTCATCGCGGTCGAGCCGCAGTCCTGCCCGTGCCTTTCAAGAGGTTCGTATGTCTATGACTACTGCGATACAGGTAAGGTATGTCCGCTTTCGAAGATGTATACTCTCGGCAGCGGTTTCATCCCTGCATCAACTCACGCAGGCGGACTCCGTTACCACGGTATGAACTCAACTCTCTCCGAGCTTTACGATCAGGGACTTATGGAAGCGAGAACAGTTTCGCAGACAGAAGTTTTTGCGGCGGCAGAGGCGTTTGCAAGAGTTGAGGGAATTCTCCCTGCACCTGAGAGCTCACACGCTATCAAGGTCGCAATAGACGAGGCGATGAAGTGCAAGGAAACAGGCGAAGAGAAGACAATAGTCTTCGGCCTTACGGGAACGGGATATTTTGATATGTATGCTTATGAGAAGTTCCACAACGGCGAGCTCGGAACATACATCCCGACGGACGAAGAGATTAAAAAGAGCCTTTCAAACCTTCCCGTTATTGACTAATATCACGAAAGGAGACCCGACAGATGAAAACAGAAACGCTCAAGACCTGTGCAGTCATAAACGACTTGTCGGGTTTCGGAAGATGTGCGCTCAATGTAACGATTCCCGTTATGAGCGCGATTGGCGTGAGGGTGCTTGCCGTTCCGACGGCGGTGCTTTCAAACCATACTGGCTTTTCGGAATATTATTTCTCCGACCTCACGGGAGGTATGGGGGAATACTTCTCCGCGTGGGAAAAGCTCGGTCTTTCCTACGACGGAATATACTCAGGCTTTTTGGGAAGTGAGTATCAGGCGGACATAATCGCCGACTTCATAAAGAAAAGCCGAAAAGAGAACACATTCCTCTTTGTTGACCCTGCCATGGGCGACGACGGTAAGCTATACCCGACTTGCACCGACGGTATCGTCAGAAAGATGCGCGAGCTTATTTCGGAAGCGGATATAATAACTCCGAATCTGACTGAGGCGTGCTTCCTTGCAGGTGTAGATTATGAGGAGATGAAGGATGCGGATATCGACCGCATTGGAGCTCTCGCACTCCACCTTACCCAGATGGGGGCATCACGCGTAATAATAACGGGCGTTTATAAGGACGACACGGTTTCAAATGTCGTGTGCGACAGTGTTGCGGATGAGATATTTACGACCTCGTCAAAATGCGTTGCAGGTCAGTTCTGCGGAACGGGGGATCTCTTCGCGTCGATTCTTTTTGGATATGTGATGAAGGGAAAAGACCTTAGGTCGGCGGTCGCAGGCGCGTCCGACTTCATTCTCCGTGCGGCGGAATATTCCGAAAAGCTCGGCGTTTCAAAAGTTGACGGCATCGCGTTTGAACCGTTTTTAAAGAAACTTTAAAGAAGAAAAGCTACCGAAATTTCGGTAGCTTTAAAAATTTTCTTCGAAAAAAAGGGAAAACGGAGTTTTTGGCGTATATAGAATATATGAGGTGATATGTGATGAATATGCGACAGAGCGAAGAAGCAAGAGAAAAGCGCGAGTTTTCGCCGTTTGCGTGTCTTTCGTCAGAGAGTCTCGGAAGAGCGAGAGAAGAGACGGAGTGTGAAGTCCGTACCTGCTTTATGCGCGACCGCGACAGAATTATTCATTCAAAATCATTCCGCCGCCTGAAGGATAAAACACAGGTTTTCATATCTCCCGAGGGCGACCATTACAGAACCCGACTTACACACACTCTTGAGGTTTCGGGAATCGCGAGGACGATTGCGCGTGCGCTTTCTTTGAATGAAGGTCTCTGTGAAGCGATTGCGATGGGTCACGACCTCGGTCACACCCCGTTCGGTCACGGAGGCGAGCGTGAGCTTGCGGCTCTTACCGACGGCGAGTTTTCGCACAACCTCCAGAGCGTTCGCGTAGTTGAAAAGATTGAGCATCAGGGAAAGGGGTTAAACCTTACCCGTGAGGTAATTGACGGTATCGCCTGCCACTCGGGCGAGGGAAGAGCTAAAACGCTTGAGGGCAGAGTTGTCGCTCTTGCCGACAGAATAGCTTACATAAATCACGATATAGACGATTCCATACGCGCAGGTATTTTAAGCGAGGCAGAGATTCCGAAGGAATATCGCCAGCTTCTGGGCGACCGCCCGAGCAAGCGTATAAACTCGCTTGTTATGGATACCATCCGCGAGAGTACGGGCAAAAACGAGATTTGTATGTCCGACGAGATTTACTCTGCGATGATGGGGCTTCGCAAGTTCATGTTCGAGAGAGTTTACCGTGCGCCGTTTGCGCTTCATCAGGAAGAAAAAGTGCGCGATGTAATAAGGCGTCTTTTTGAATATTACATAAGTGATATTGCAAGACTCCCGAAGGAGTATCAGATAATAGCAGAGGAAGACGGCGAGATTACCGCCGTTTGCGACCTCATCGCGTGTATGTCTGACAGATACGCGCTGGGTACATACAGCGAAATATTCCTCCCCGTTTCGTGGGGACACATTTAAGGCTTGAGGGGGACTGTCCCTCTCGGCTTAAGAGTAAGCCTTAACAGAAGGGAAGTGAAAACAGTGGCGTTTCCGAGAGAATTTATGGACGAGCTCGTTGCAAGAAACGATATCGTCTCCGTTGTTTCGAGATATGTAAATCTTTCGCGGCGCGGTTCGGGATATCTCGGTCTGTGTCCGTTCCATAACGAGAAAACGCCGTCGTTTTCCGTTTCCTCGGACAAGCAGTTTTTCCATTGTTTCGGCTGCGGTGTCGGAGGGGATGTAATAACCTTTGTTATGAAGATTGAAAATATAGACTTTGCCGAGGCGGTTGAAAAGCTCGCAGGCTGGGCGGGTTTGCAGGTTCCTGAGTCGTCATACGGCGAAAACGAGCGTTCAAAGCGCAGACGGGGTCAGGAGGCTTGCCGCGATGCCGCGAGATTCTTCCACGAAAAGCTTAAGAGCGAAGAGGGAGAAAAAGCGAGAAATTATCTCCTCGGAAGAGGACTTTCGCCTGCCGTTATAACGCGCTTCGGGCTTGGAGCGTCTCCAAATGGCTGGGACGGGCTTCTCGTGGAGCTTACCTCAAAAGGATATACGAAATCTGAGCTTCTTGCCGCAGGTCTTGTGACCGCAGGTAAGAACGGAAAGATTTATGACCGCTTCCGCGACCGCGCAATGTTTCCGATAATTGATGCGAGGGGCGTTGTAATCGGATTTGGCGGAAGAATAATGGGCGAGGGCGAGCCAAAATACTTAAACTCTCCCGAGTCTGAAGTTTTCAACAAGAGAAAAAACCTCTATGCGATGAATATTGCAAAACAGAGCAAGGCAGAGTATTTCATCCTCGCAGAAGGATATATGGATGTCATAGCGCTTCATCAGGCAGGTTTTGACTCGGCAGTAGCGTCGCTCGGAACATCCCTTACCGATGAGCAGGCGCATCTGATTTCAAAATACAAAAATCGGGTTATAATATCTTATGACTCGGATAAGGCAGGGCGTGCTGCAACGGAACGGGCAATCGACATTCTCAAAAAAGCGGGGGTGGATGTAAGAATTCTTACAATGTCCGGCGCGAAAGACCCTGACGAGTTTATCAAGAAATTCGGCAGAGAGAGTTTTGAAACTCTGATTGAGAAGGCTCTTCCTGCGGCTGAATACAGACTTGGAAATACGAAGCAAGCATACGACCTTTCTGATGACAAGCAGAGAGTTCTGTATATAAAAGAGGCGGTTTCCCAGCTTGCAAAGATGTCGAGCGAGTTTGAGAGGGAAATATACGCCGGAAGAATTTCAAAGGAAACGGGAGTCACGCAGGATGCTATCCTTCGCGAAGCGGAAAGAGAGCGGAAAAAGCTTCTTCGCGAAAAGAAAAAGGAAGAGGAAAGAAAGGTTCTTGACCCAATCGGAAACCTTATGCCGCGCGATAAGGCATCACGATATCAGAATCCGCGGTCTGCCGTTGCGGAAGAGGGACTTCTCGCACTCTGTGCATCGGATGTGAAGCTTTGCATTCAGGCGACCGAGCAGATTTCGGGTAAGATGTTTTCATCCGAGCTTCTCGGACGGGCGTTTGACATCGTTTCAAACGAAGCACGAGCGCGAGGCATTGAGACTGATATGCGGACGATTTCGGCAAATATGAATGAAGAAGAAGCGGCGCATATCGCAGCAGTCTTTGCAAGACGGCGCGAGGTCGGAAAAGACGCGCTCAGTGATTATATTGACATAATAAGGCAAGAATATATGAAGGCTCAGGGGGCGGACGATGACAATGCGCTCCTTGCGGCAACCGAATTCTACAGAAAAAAGAAGGGGATATAAAAATGGCAATGGAAAACGAAAAGAACGAAAGAGTAATAACAATTGAGGAAAAAAAGCAGATTATCCGTGACCTCATCGAAACGGGAAAGAAAAAGGGAAAGCTTTCTCAGAAAGAACTCTCTGCAGTAGCAGAAGAGCTTGAGATGAATTCCGACGAAATCGAAAAGCTCTATGATGCGCTTGAAAACCACGGCATAGATTTGCCGCTTGAGGAGTTCATCGCAGAGCTTCCGCCCGAGGATGAGCTTCTTGACGATGTTCCGGAGAATCTTGACGATGTTGAGGAGATTCCGGAGGAAGAGCTTGCAGACTCGGCAGCTCTTATGGAAGGTCTCTCGATTGACGACCATGTTCGTATTTACTTGAAGGAAATAGGAAAGGTTGACCTTCTCTCGTCAGAAGAGGAGGTAGAGCTTGCAAACCGTATGGCATCAGGCGACGAGCTTGCAAAGGTGCGTCTTGCTGAGGCAAACCTTCGCCTCGTTGTTTCAATTGCAAAGCGTTATGTAGGTCGCGGAATGTTGTTCCTTGACCTTATTCAGGAAGGAAACCTCGGTCTTATCAAGGCTGTTGAGAAGTTTGACCACACAAAGGGTTATAAGTTCTCAACCTATGCAACATGGTGGATCCGTCAGGCAATCACCCGTGCTATCGCTGACCAGGCGAGAACCATCCGTATCCCTGTTCACATGGTAGAAACGATAAACAAGGTTATCCGCGTTTCCCGTCAGCTTCTTCAGGAGCTTGGTCACGACCCGTCACCTGAGGAAATTGCAGAGGAGATGCAGATTCCGGTTACAAGAGTCCGCGAAATTCTGAAGATTGCACAGGAGCCTGTTTCGCTTGAGACTCCGATAGGCGAGGAAGAAGATTCCCACCTTGGTGACTTCATCCCTGCAGAGGATGCACAGGAGCCTGCAGAGGCGGCGTCATTTGCGCTTCTCCGCGAGCAGCTTGTTGAGGTTTTAAAAACTCTTACACCGCGTGAGGAGAAGGTTTTGCGTCTCCGCTTCGGAATTGAAGACGGCAGGACAAGAACTCTCGAGGAAGTAGGTCGTGAGTTCAATGTTACCCGTGAGCGTATCCGTCAGATTGAGGCGAAGGCTCTTCGAAAGCTCCGCCACCCGAGCAGATCAAAAATGCTCAAGGACTTCCTTAATTAATTGGGAGGCGCTTTCAGTTTTGAAGATTATAGATTCACACGCACATATATTTCCGCAGAAAATTTCGCTTAAGGCAAGCGGAGCGATAGGCGAGTTTTACAATATAAAAATGCACCATGACGGAATGGCGCACACGCTCTCCGGTCTTATGGAAGAAGCCGGAGTTGAGAGAGCGCTTGTCTGCTCTACCGCAACGACTCCGCATCAAGTTGAGGTAATACACGACTTTATCTGCGAAAAATGCAAGCAATACCCGCGCTTTATGGGTTTTGCGACGCTTCATCAGGATATGGAAGACCCTGAGCGCGAAATTATGAGAGTAAAGAAGCTCGGGCTTCGCGGAATAAAGCTTCATCCTGATTTTCAGAAGTTTAAAATTGATGATGAAAAAATGCTTCCTACATACAAAGTTCTCGAGAGGGAAAAACTTCCCGTGCTTTTTCATACGGGTGATCGCAGATACGATTTTTCAGGTCCGCGTCATCTCATAAAGATTATGGAAAAGTTTCCTGACCTCGTGTGCATCGGCGCTCACTTCGGCGGCTATTCCGAGTGGAAAGAGGCAGAGGAGTATCCGAAAAGCAAAAATCTTTATTTTGACACATCAAGCTCACTTGATGTTCTGGATAAGGATGGGGCGCTGAAGCTCATTGCGCGTTTTGGCATAGAACAGTTTATGTTCGGAACAGATTACCCGATGTGGACGCCTGCTGAGGAGATAGAAAAGGTTCTCTCGCTCGGGCTTTCAGATTCGGATAACAGGAAAGTTTTCTCTGAAAACTTTGAAAGACTTTTCGGAAAGGCTTAATTTATGTACTTTGATACTCATGGACATCTTGACGACAAAGCGTTTGACGAAGACCGCGACGAACTTATAGCTTCGTTTAGTGAGGTCGGGGTCACGCGCGTTTTAAACGCATCGTG
>JAZTWZ010000112.1:0-10698 GCA_045636165.1 Eubacteriales bacterium | reverse complement strand
TCTTGCGCTGTATCGTTCACGGACACTCCGAGAAGGATGAGAAGCCCGTTTCCTATTTTTGAATGAGTTACACCGTCAATTCTTACTTCTGCAGATTTGACGCGCGTTATTACTGCACGCATAATTTTCTCCTTTTAAGCCGAGGCTTTAGCTCCTCGAACGCTTTACATCTATGATTCCGGCAACTCCGTGAAGCTTGTTCATTACAAACTCAAGCTGTTCTTTGCCCTTGATATTCAGAACGAGATTGACTATGGCATATCCGTCGCCAAGACGGCGCGCATCCATCTGAAGCACGGGAAGCTTGAGCGCATTGATAACCGCTGCAATGTCCATGATAAGACCATCTCTGTCCTTCGCGGAAAGCTGAAGAGAGGTCTGGTAGTTTTCTTTTATGTCATCTGCCCAGAAAACGCTTATCCAGCGGTTCAGGTCTTCGGCATCCTTCATTGCGTTCGTTACATTCTGGCAGTCCGACCTGTGAACCGAAACGCCGTATCCGCGCGTTATAAAGCCGATTATCGAGTCGCCCGGAATCGGAGTGCAGCACCTTGCAAACTTTACAAGACAGTTTTCAACACCCGGGACGATAACACCTGAATTTGAAGTCTGACTCTGCTTTACATTTGATACCGTCTCGCGTACGATTTCTTCCTCGGTCTGGTTTACAGGTGCATTCTTTTCTTTTTCCGCGCGAATTCTGTTAATAACGCGATTTAGCTTTATACCGCCGTAACCAAGACTTGCAAACATATCGTCGATAACATTGAACGACATTCTGCTCGAAACGGATGCAAGAATTGCCTCGTCTTCCTCTAATGAGAAGTTTATTCCCTCGCGTTTGAGAGCAAGCTCAAGCTCCGTCTTTCCTCTCGCGATATTTTCATCGCGGCATTCTTTTTTAAACCACTGCTTTATCTTGTTTCTCGCCTCAGAAGTTTTTGCAATCTTCGTCCAGTCTCGGCTCGGACCTTTTCCTGAATTTGATGTAACTACTTCGACAATTTCGCCGTTCTGGAGCTTATAGTCAAGCTGAACCATTCGTCCGTTGACCTTTGCACCAATCATACGGTTTCCAACCGCCGAATGTATGGAATATGCAAAGTCAATCGGAGTTGAGCCTGCAGGAAGGTTTACAACATCGCCCTTCGGGGTGAACACGAAAACCTCGTCGCTGAACATATCTGTTTTGAGCGAGCTTACGAAATCTTCGTCTTCAACCTCCTGGCTCTCCATAAGCTGGCGAACCCATGCAAGCTTCTCCTCAAGCGAACTCTTCTCGACGCCTGATTTGTATTTCCAGTGTGCTGCGATTCCGTATTCCGCGGTGTGGTGCATATCGTGAGTTCTTATCTGAACCTCGAACGGAATTCCCTCGCGACCGATAACCGTCGTATGAAGCGACTGATACATATTCGCTTTCGGCGTACTGATATAGTCCTTGAAACGCCCCGGGATAGGTCTGTACATATCGTGGATAAAACCGAGAATATTATAACAGTCTGCAACTGTATCAACTATGACGCGCATTGCATAAAGGTCATAAACCTCGTCAATCGTTTTATGCTGGGTGTACATCTTCTTGTATATGCTGTAAATGTGCTTGACGCGGCTGTGAAACTCGCCGTGAATTCCTGCGCTTTCAAAGCGCTCGACAAGGCGCTCCTTTATATGCTCAAGAAACTCCTTGCTCTCTTCACTTCTCTTCTCAAGCTCTTCCGTAATCTCTGCATAACCGACAGGGTCAAGGCAGCGAAGAGACCTATCCTCAAGCTCCCACTTTACCTTCTGCATACCGAGACGGTGAGCAAGAGGCGCATATACCTCCATCGTCTCAAGTGCCTTCTCGCGCTGTTTTTCAGGCTTGTGGAATTCGATTGTACGCATATTGTGAAGTCTGTCTGCTATCTTTATGAGAATAACGCGGATGTCCTTTCCCATTGCAAGGAACATCTTACGCAGATTTTCAATCTGTGCCTCTTCCTTGCTCGTATAGGGCATTCTGGTAAGCTTTGATACGCCATCGACAATATCTGCAACTTCCTTGCCGAATTTCGCCTTGATTTTATCGTACCCAAGCTCGGTATCCTCAATGCAATCGTGAAGAAGTGCCGATATGAGCGATTCTGCATCAAGCCCCATCTCCGCAACAATCTCCGCAACAGCAATCGGGTGCGTGACATAATCACTGCCGTCGCGTCTTTTCTGCCCCTCGTGGGCTTCTGTTGCACAGTCATACGCCTCGTGTATTTTATTTTTGTCACTCTCGGACATATCGCCTTTGATTTTGGCGATAAGCTCCTGATATTTATTTTCGGGCATCATAGTAAATCATCTACTCCCACAACTTTTATATCGCATATATGTCTTTGAATCTTCAAGGTTTACTTTGTTATTATGCTCCGCGATTTTTATTAAAACTCGCATATCTTCACATTCGTAGCTGATAAGCTCTACCTCGGAGAAGATATGAAGCGCAAGGAAAAGCTTTTTAGTCGCGTCTTCCCCACCTCTGCCGAAAATACGACGCTTTACCTCTGTAATCGCCGTCGCCTTTTCAAACCTCTCACGGCTTATCGCTCTCCATATATTTCCGAGTTCATTATATGTAATACAGATGTCCTCTGTATATACTCCGCGCTTTATGTCGGCCAAGAAACGAAGTGCTTCGGATATATCGCGAAAATCTTCCTTACACGGGCGCGCATCCTTTATATGAAGCTGTACGCTCTCGCCCATATAGTTATTTATCTCGGGAGTAAAGACGATATCGGCATAGTCACCCTCCGAGAAGGAGAGAGAGTCGCTCTTCACTCCGAAATATACACACTGAAGACGGGATCCGTGTTCCAGAACAATCTTTGTATGTCTTCCGTTGCCGATCGGCGAAATCTTTACCACCTTACAGCTGTCAAGGCGAAGACGCGGAGCTTCGTTGAACTTTCCGTACGGCTCCATAAATCGAAGCGAGTGGAGCTGGGAAAGCGTAAGCTCTTCGGGCTCTGCTTTGAAATCAACCTCGAGAGTCGGGACATAGTCGCGCATCTGTTCACGAAGCTCTGCATTCAACATATCGCGGAATTGCTCGATGTTTTCCTTTTTTATAACAATTCCGGCGGCAAGCTCGTGACCACCGAATTTCTCGAGCAAATCACGGCACTTTGAGAGCGCAAAATGAAGGCTTACACCCTCTACGCTTCTTCCCGAACCGCGGCAAGTCTCTTCCTCGACCGAGATGAGAATTGTCGGCTTGTTGAACATTCCGCATATTCGCGAGGCTACAATTCCGAGAACTCCGTGGTGCCAGCCGTTTCCTGAAAGAACTATTGCTGAGCTATCCTTATATCCGGGGTTTCTCTCTATAACGCCGAGAGCTTCTTCCATTATCTTACTCTCACAGAGCTGTCGCTCACGGTTTTTACCGTCTATTTCACGCGCAAGTTCTTCGGCATTCTCCTCATCTGCAAATAGAAGTTCAAGCGCAAGCAGTGCGCTTCCCATTCTTCCTGCCGCGTTCATTCTCGGACCTATCAGAAAACCGACCGCTCCCGAGGTGAGCGGTTCTTCCTTCTTGAACCCTGCCACCGAAAGTAGTGCGGAAAGACCCGGACTTTGCTCTTTTGAGATTATCTCAAGCCCGTTTGCAACAATTATTCTGTTTTCATCGGTTATCGGCATAACATCCGCAACCGTACCGATGCAGACATACGGGAGATATTTCTTTATAATCTCCGTTTCTCCCCCACAGAGCGCACATATAAGCTTGAACGCTACTCCGACACCTGCAAGGGTTTTAAACGGGTATGTGCAGTCATCACGGTTCGGGTTTACTACGGCATACGCTTTCGGAAGCGTTTCCTCGCATTTATGGTGGTCAGTTACGACCACATCAAGCCCGAGACCCCCTGCATACTCAATCTCGCCTACAGCAGTTATTCCCGTATCTACGGTTACTATAAGCGAAACGCCGTCCTGTGCCAGTGCATCAAGCGCAGTTTCCGAAATACCGTAACCGTCGCCGAAGCGGTCAGGTATGTGATATACGCAAGTAACTCCGCAGCTTCGGAGATAATCTGTAAGTATGTAGGTCGAGGTTACGCCGTCGGCGTCATAATCTCCGTACACGGCGATTTTTTCACCGTCCGCAATTGCTCTCTTTATTCTCTCGCAAGCGCGGTCCATATCCTTAAGGAGAAACGGGTCGTGCAGGTCAGTGAGATCCTTCTTTAGAAAAAGAGCTGCACTTTCAGAATCATTTATCCCACGAACATTGAGAAGCTTTGCCGTAAGCGACGGTATCCCAAGCTCCTGCATAAGGCGCGAAACGACATCTGAATCATAATTTCCTGTTATCCATTTAGTATTTTTCATATCAAAATTTCCTTTATTATTTATCTTTATATTATAACAAATTTCCTTTCAAAAAACAACCTGTTACGCCTTTATGTTTGCAAAAGATTAAAAAAAGTGTATAATATACTTACAGGTGGTGAAAATCTATGTTCAGAATTCTGGAAGAGAGCCTGTCGCTACCGTTTTTTATAATAAAAAAACTCTGGCGGCGCTTCATTGACCACAAAATAGCTTACACGGGCGGTCAGCTTGCATACTTTTTTATTCTTCCAATTTTTCCGTTTCTAATTTTCTTTAATGCAGTTATCGCCTCTCTCGATATACCTCAGGAAACTGCAATTTCCTTCTTCAAGCCGCTTTTCCCCGTGCAGATTGTTTCGCTCATCACAAGCTACATTGAGTATATAGGCAGGGAAAGCTCGGTTACGCTTCTTTCCTTCGGTATCGTAATCGCCCTTTTCTCGGCGTCGAAATCTGTCCGTTCTCTTATAAACGCCTTTGATATGGCTTATGGCATAAAGAAGCCGAGAAAGTTTGTTATCAACACCCTTTTCTCAATGCTGTATATTCTTATCTTCGCAGTTCTTCTCGCTCTCTGCATTATCATAGTTGCTCTCGGCAATAACTTCATATCAACCGCACTCGCGGATATTCCGATTGTGTTTGCATTTCTTGATATCATCGCTTTCTTCCGCTGGATACTGATGTCGGCAATTCTCTTTATAATTCTTTCTCTCGTTTATAAATTTGTTCCGTCAGTTAAAGTCAGGTTCTGCGACACTATCCCCGGAACACTCTTTTCGATTGTGGCGTTCCTTCTCCTTACGGGTGGATTCTCGTTCTATGTAAATAACATTATGTCCTCGCTTTCCCTTTACGGCTCGCTCTCCGCAATAATACTCCTTATGTTCTGGCTGTACTTTGCAGGAATAATAATCGTTATGGGGGCAGAGCTCAATAAAATAGTTTCGGATATAAAAAGAATTCGCAACGCTTAAGCGTTGCGAATTCTTTTTATATCCGAAACTATTTTATTGAGCTCTGCCCCCATAACGATTATTATTCCTGCAAAGTACAGCCAGAACATAAGGAGTATTATTGCGGAGAGCGAGCCGTAAAGGGAAAGCGAGGACATAATGTTATTTACATAGAACGAGAATCCACCCGTAAGGAGAAGGAACGCCACAATCGAAAAGAGTGTTCCGGGGATAGTGTCGCAGAACCTGACTTTAACTGACGGAACAAATTTATAAACGAGAGAAAGAATTATAAAGAGAATTGCCGACATCAGTATCCAGCGGAAGAAAGCGATGATATCAAGAAATGCAAACACAATCGGAATATCCGCGAGTGCGGTTGATATGAAGTTATTGCCGAGAGCAACTATGATAATGCAGAGAGCGAGAAGAACTGCGAAGATAAGAATATACAGCATTGAGAAAAGGGTGTTGATAACAAACTTTCTCGGCTTCTTTATGCCATAAGCCATATCAAAGGCGTTTATAAGAGAACGGACAGATTTCGACGCCGAGAAAAGGGCGATTACGATACCGAAGGAAAGAAGCGTAACCGAGCTTTCCCTGCCTATATACTCAATGTAGCTTGTGATGAGCGAAACAATCTGCACGGGGAAAAGCGGCTTGAAGAAGGAAATTGCAGTTTCCTGAGGTATATCGAGAGAGGCGATAACTGCATTAAAGAAAATTAGAAACGGAAAAATTGGAAGAATAAAAAAGTATGCAAGCTGACCGCCCGTGTAAGCTATTTTGTGGTCAATGAAGCGCCGCCAGAGTTTTTTTATTATAAAAAACGGTAGCGACAGGCTCTCTTCCAGAATTCTGAACATAGATTTTCACCACCTGTAAGTATATTATACACTTTTTTTAATCTTTTGCAAACATAAAGGCGTAACAGGTTGTTTTTTGAAAGGAAATTTGTTATAATATAAAGATAAATAATAAAGGAAATTTTGATATGAAAAATACTAAATGGATAACAGGAAATTATGATTCAGATGTCGTTTCGCGCCTTATGCAGGAGCTTGGGATACCGTCGCTTACGGCAAAGCTTCTCAATGTTCGTGGGATAAATGATTCTGAAAGTGCAGCTCTTTTTCTAAAGAAGGATCTCACTGACCTGCACGACCCGTTTCTCCTTAAGGATATGGACCGCGCTTGCGAGAGAATAAAGAGAGCAATTGCGGACGGTGAAAAAATCGCCGTGTACGGAGATTATGACGCCGACGGCGTAACCTCGACCTACATACTTACAGATTATCTCCGAAGCTGCGGAGTTACTTGCGTATATCACATACCTGACCGCTTCGGCGACGGTTACGGTATTTCGGAAACTGCGCTTGATGCACTGGCACAGGACGGCGTTTCGCTTATAGTAACCGTAGATACGGGAATAACTGCTGTAGGCGAGATTGAGTATGCAGGGGGTCTCGGGCTTGATGTGGTCGTAACTGACCACCATAAATGCGAGGAAACGCTTCCGAAAGCGTATGCCGTAGTAAACCCGAACCGTGATGACTGCACATACCCGTTTAAAACCCTTGCAGGTGTCGGAGTAGCGTTCAAGCTTATATGTGCGCTCTGTGGGGGAGAAACGGAGATTATAAAGAAATATCTCCCGTATGTCTGCATCGGTACGGTTGCGGATGTTATGCCGATAACCGATGAAAACAGAATAATTGTTGCAAACGGGCTTGAGATAATCTCAAAAGAGCAAAGTCCGGGTCTTTCCGCACTACTTTCGGTGGCAGGGTTCAAGAAGGAAGAACCGCTCACCTCGGGAGCGGTCGGTTTTCTGATAGGTCCGAGAATGAACGCGGCAGGAAGAATGGGAAGCGCACTGCTTGCGCTTGAACTTCTATTTGCAGATGAGGAGAATGCCGAAGAACTTGCGCGTGAAATAGACGGTAAAAACCGTGAGCGACAGCTCTGTGAGAGTAAGATAATGGAAGAAGCTCTCGGCGTTATAGAGAGAAACCCCGGATATAAGGATAGCTCAGCAATAGTTCTTTCAGGAAACGGCTGGCACCACGGAGTTCTCGGAATTGTAGCCTCGCGAATATGCGGAATGTTCAACAAGCCGACAATTCTCATCTCGGTCGAGGAAGAGACTTGCCGCGGTTCGGGAAGAAGCGTAGAGGGTGTAAGCCTTCATTTTGCGCTCTCAAAGTGCCGTGATTTGCTCGAGAAATTCGGTGGTCACGAGCTTGCCGCCGGAATTGTTATAAAAAAGGAAAACATCGAGCAATTCCGCGATATGTTGAATGCAGAGCTTCGTGAACAGATGCGCGACTATGTCCCGACTCTCGAGGTTGATTTCAAAGCAGAGCCCGAAGAGCTTACGCTTTCCCAGCTCCACTCGCTTCGATTTATGGAGCCGTACGGAAAGTTCAACGAAGCTCCGCGTCTTCGCCTTGACAGCTGTAAGGTGGTAAAGATTTCGCCGATCGGCAACGGAAGACATACAAAGATTGTTCTGGAACACGGATCCCGTCTTCAGTGTGTATATTTCGGAGTGAAGAGCGACTCTCTCTCCTTCTCGGAGGGTGACTATGCCGATATCGTCTTTACTCCCGAGATAAATAACTATATGGGCGAGAGCGTACAGCTTCATATAAAGGATGCGCGCCCGTGTAAGGAAGATTTTCGCGATATATCCGAAGCACTTCGTTTCTTGGCCGACATAAAGCGCGGAGTATATACAGAGGACATCTGTATTACATATAATGAACTCGGAAATATATGGAGAGCGATAAGCCGTGAGAGGTTTGAAAAGGCGACGGCGATTACAGAGGTAAAGCGTCGTATTTTCGGCAGAGGTGGGGAAGACGCGACTAAAAAGCTTTTCCTTGCGCTTCATATCTTCTCCGAGGTAGAGCTTATCAGCTACGAATGTGAAGATATGCGAGTTTTAATAAAAATCGCGGAGCATAATAACAAAGTAAACCTTGAAGATTCAAAGACATATATGCGATATAAAAGTTGTGGGAGTAGATGATTTACTATGATGCCCGAAAATAAATATCAGGAGCTTATCGCCAAAATCAAAGGCGATATGTCCGAGAGTGACAAAAATAAAATACACGAGGCGTATGACTGTGCAACAGAAGCCCACGAGGGGCAGAAAAGACGCGACGGCAGTGATTATGTCACGCACCCGATTGCTGTTGCGGAGATTGTTGCGGAGATGGGGCTTGATGCAGAATCGCTCATATCGGCACTTCTTCACGATTGCATTGAGGATACCGAGCTTGGGTACGATAAAATCAAGGCGAAATTCGGCAAGGAAGTTGCAGATATTGTCGATGGCGTATCAAAGCTTACCAGAATGCCCTATACGAGCAAGGAAGAGGCACAGATTGAAAATCTGCGTAAGATGTTCCTTGCAATGGGAAAGGACATCCGCGTTATTCTCATAAAGATAGCAGACAGACTTCACAATATGCGTACAATCGAATTCCACAAGCCTGAAAAACAGCGCGAGAAGGCACTTGAGACGATGGAGGTATATGCGCCTCTTGCTCACCGTCTCGGTATGCAGAAGGTAAAGTGGGAGCTTGAGGATAGGTCTCTTCGCTGCCTTGACCCTGTCGGTTATGCAGAGATTACGGAAGAGCTTGAGAAGAGAAGTGAAGAGAGCAAGGAGTTTCTTGAGCATATAAAGGAGCGCCTTGTCGAGCGCTTTGAAAGCGCAGGAATTCACGGCGAGTTTCACAGCCGCGTCAAGCACATTTACAGCATATACAAGAAGATGTACACCCAGCATAAAACGATTGACGAGGTTTATGACCTTTATGCAATGCGCGTCATAGTTGATACAGTTGCAGACTGTTATAATATTCTCGGTTTTATCCACGATATGTACAGACCTATCCCGGGGCGTTTCAAGGACTATATCAGTACGCCGAAAGCGAATATGTATCAGTCGCTTCATACGACGGTTATCGGTCGCGAGGGAATTCCGTTCGAGGTTCAGATAAGAACTCACGATATGCACCACACCGCGGAATACGGAATCGCAGCACACTGGAAATACAAATCAGGCGTCGAGAAGAGTTCGCTTGAGGAGAAGCTTGCATGGGTTCGCCAGCTTATGGAGAGCCAGGAGGTTGAAGACGAAGATTTCGTAAGCTCGCTCAAAACAGATATGTTCAGCGACGAGGTTTTCGTGTTCACCCCGAAGGGCGATGTTGTAAACCTTCCTGCAGGCTCAACTCCGATTGACTTTGCATATTCCATACATTCGGCGGTTGGAAACCGTATGATTGGTGCAAAGGTCAACGGACGAATGGTTCAGCTTGACTATAAGCTCCAGAACGGCGAAATTGTCGAAGTAGTTACATCAAATTCAGGAAAAGGTCCGAGCCGAGACTGGACGAAGATTGCAAAAACTTCTGAGGCGAGAAACAAGATAAAGCAGTGGTTTAAAAAAGAATGCCGCGATGAAAATATCGCGAGAGGAAAGACGGAGCTTGAGCTTGCTCTCAAACGCGAGGGAATAAACTTCTCATTAGAGGAAGACGAGGCAATTCTTGCATCCGTTTCGAGCAGAATGTCGTTCAATGTTATCGACGATATGTTTGCAAGTCTTGGTTACGGCGGTATAAAGCTAAATCGCGTTATTAACAGAATTCGCGCGGAAAAAGAAAAGAATGCACCTGTAAACCAGACCGAGGAAGAAATCGTACGCGAGACGGTATCAAATGTAAAGCAGAGTCAGACTTCAAATTCAGGTGTTATCGTCCCGGGTGTTGAAAACTGTCTTGTAAAGTTTGCAAGGTGCTGCACTCCGATTCCGGGCGACTCGATAATCGGCTTTATAACGCGCGGATACGGCGTTTCGGTTCACAGGTCGGACTGCCAGAATGTAACGAACGCAATGAAGGATGCCGAAGACCTGAACCGCTGGATAAGCGTTTTCTGGGCAGATGACATAAAAGAAAACTACCAGACCTCTCTTCAGCTTTCCGCGAAGGACAGAGATGGTCTTATCATGGACATTGCAGCGGTTATCAATGCGCTCAAGCTTCCCGTGCTTCAGATGGATGCGCGCCGTCTTGGCGACGGATATGCCATAGTCAATCTCGTTCTGAATATCAAGGGCAAAGAACAGCTTGAGTTTGTAATGAACAAGCTTCACGGAGTTGCCGGAATCATAGATGTAAAGCGTTCGAGGAGCTAAAGCCTCGGCTTAAAAGGAGAAAATTATGCGTGCAGTAATAACGCGCGTCAAATCTGCAGAAGTAAGAATTGACGGTGTAACTCATTCAAAAATAGGAAACGGGCTTCTCATCCTTCTCGGAGTGTCCGTGAACGATACAGCGCAAGA
>JAZTWZ010000111.1:0-2625 GCA_045636165.1 Eubacteriales bacterium | reverse complement strand
TAACCCATACCTGCACGGAGACCGCCGATAAGCTGGTAGATTGAGTCGCCTGCAGCACCCTTATAAGGAACTCGACCCTCAACACCTTCGGGAACGAGCTTGCGGTTATTCTGCTGGAAGTAACGGTCGCGACCGCCCTTTGCCATAGCGCCGAGAGAGCCCATGCCTCGGTAAACCTTGAAGCGTCTGCCCTGGAACATTTCAAATTCGCCCGGAGCTTCGTCGCATCCTGCAAGGAGAGAACCGAGCATGATGACCGAAGCACCTGCACAGATTGCCTTCGGGATATCGCCTGAGTATTTGATACCACCGTCTGCGATAACCGGAATGCCGTACTTGTCAGCAACTTCTGCAACTGTCATAACTGCTGTAATCTGCGGAACACCGATACCTGCAACGATTCGTGTAGTACAGATAGCACCGGGACCCATACCGACCTTAAGAGCGTCTGCACCGGCCTCGATGAGGTCGCGAGCAGCTTCGGGAGTAGCGATGTTACCTGCAATGAGTTCAACATTCGGGAATGCATTCTTGATTTTTGAAACAGCATTGATGATACCGATGTGGTGACCGTGAGCACTGTCGAGAGTGAAGACATCGACGCCTGCTTCTGCAAGAGCTTTTGCGCGGTCGAGAACATCGGGAGTGTTACCTATAGCAGCAGCAACGAGAAGGCGACCCTTTTCGTCACGCGCAGAGTTCGGATAACGCTGAGCCTTTTCGATATCCTTTATGGTGATGAGACCGCGAAGAGCCATATTATCATCAACAATCGGGAGCTTTTCGATTTTGTTCTTGCGGAGGATTTCTGTTGCATCCTCAAGAGTAGTTCCGACAGGAGCCGTAACGAGGTTGTCCTTTGTCATAACCTCGCAAATCGGGCGGTTATAGTCGGTTTCAAACTTCATATCGCGGTTTGTGATGATACCAACAAGGCGGTTGTTATCGCAAATCGGAACACCTGAGATGCGGTATTTAGCCATAAGGTCATCAGCATCGCCGAGAGTATGTGTCGGGCTCAAGAAGAAGGGGTTGGTGATAACGCCGTTTTCGGAGCGTTTAACCATATCGACTTCGTTTGCCTGTTCTTCAATTGTCATGTTTTTGTGGATAACACCGATGCCGCCTTCACGGGCAACAGCAATAGCCATACGGGACTCCGTAACGGTATCCATAGCTGCGCTCATAACGGGAATGTTAAGAGAAATCTTTTTTGTAAGACGGGTAGTAACATCGATATCTGCAGGGAGAATTTCGCTTCTGGCAGGAACGAGAAGCACATCGTCAAAGGTAAGACCTTCTCCGCAAACTTTATTGTTTATATCCATAATCTGCAACGCTCCTTTTATCATTTTATTTAAAGAATATTTTACACCAAAAAGGTAGATGTTGTCAAGATTTTCTCTCTTATTTTTCGGTCTTTTTCGCAATCGAAAAATCGCTGTGGAGAAGTGAAGCGGGAGTTGTGGCGTCGTTTCCGAACTTATGTCTCAGTTTATCAAGGGTGAGTTCAACCTTTTCACGCTTCAGTCTCGCTAAATCATCGCCAAAAAGTGAAATCTGTGAGGTGGAGGAAAGTTCTTCCGTCACAAGTGAAAGTGCCGTAACCGTAAGCATTCTGACGGGTGTGTGAGATTTGAGATAATATTTATTATATAGCTCAAGGCAGGCGTCAGTAAGCTCGTTTGAGAGATGTGTCGGGGTAGAGAGCGTTTTCTGCCGCGAGGTCGTTTTGAAAGCAGGGTCACGGACTGTAAGCGATACCGCCATAGCTCGCATCCCGTGCCGGCGAAGACGCTGTGCGACATCGTCGGAAAGTGCTGTGAGAGCTGTTTTTATTTCTGAAATATCTGTGAGGTCGTGCGAAAATGTGATACCGCGACCGATTGATTTCGGGTCAGTTTCCTCAAATGCCGAATGGACGGGGGAATCGTCGATGCCGTTTGCGTAATCGTGAACAAGCTCGCCTGTTTTTCCGAGATGCGCCGAAATCATTTCGCGCGAGCTTCTTGCAAGCTCACCGATAGTTTCGATGCCGAGGCGGTTGAAGGTTTCTCTCGCACTTCTTCCGACAAAAAGAAGGTCAGAAACGGGAAGAGGCCAGACAATATCGCGGAAGTTTTCACGCGTTATTTCGGTGGTGGCGTTCGGCTTTTTGTAATCACTCCCGAGTTTTGCAAATGACTTCGTAAACGAAACTCCGACAGAGACCGTGAGCCCCGTTTCTTTCAGAATGGTGTTCCGGATATCATCTGCGATTTCGCGCGGTGAGCCGAAAAGGTGAAGCGAGCCCGTAATATCGAGCCACGACTCGTCAATGCCGAACGGCTCGACGAGGTCGGTATAACGAAGGTAAATTTCGTTTACGATTTTTGAATATTTCGCATACTCCTCATGATGCGGAGGCACGAGAACAAGCTCGGGACACTTTCTTCTTGCCTGCCAGAGTGTTTCGGCAGTTTTGACGCCAAAAGCCTTTGCTTTTTCGTTTTTTGCGAGGATAATACCGTGACGCATTTTCGGGTTTCCGCAAACGGCGACGGGGTAAGCCCGAAGTTCAGGGTTTCTGACTTCCTCGACGGATGCGAAAAAAGAATTAAGGTCGCAATGAAGAATAACGCGTTC